>CAWUIX010000035.1:0-10601 GCA_963922395.1 uncultured Rhodobacterales bacterium
GAAGTGGTCGCAACCGCCGTCGAAGTGGCCCGGTTTGGGGATGGCGGGAACATCGTCCGGATCGACGCAGACCTCGAACCGGATCTGCCAGAGATTTGCGTGGACCCAGATCAACTTACCCAGGTGGTCCTGAACCTCATCCTGAATGCCGAACAAGCCATTGAAACCTCCGGTCACGGCGATCACATTATGATCCGCACCTTCGCCGGCAAGCTCGGCGACGTGACGCTCGTGGTCGAAGACAACGGCCCAGGTGTACCGAAAGATCTCCACGGTCGCGTCTTCGAGCCATTCTTCACCACAAAGGACGTCGGCAAAGGCACTGGAATCGGCCTCTCCGTCTGTCACCGGATCGTTGCGGCGCACAAAGGGGCGATCACGTTGGAGGATACGCCCCTCCATGGCGCCCGCTTCGTGGTGACCCTCCCCCGCGAAGCCGCCGTGGAAGCCCCGGCACAGCTCAAACCCGTGAAGCCCCAGACGAACACCGACGCCCGCATCCTCGTCATCGACGACGAACGCGACGTCGCCGATCTCAACGCCGAGATCCTGAACCGATCCGGCCTGACCGCCGAAGTCGCCTACCACGCTGACGACGCATTCCAAATGCTGCGGGAACGCCGCTTCGATGCGATCATCAGCGATCTGAACATGCCCGAGGTGGATGGTCGCGGTGTTTTCGACAAGATCCGCGAGGATTTTGCCAACATGATCTCACACACCGGCTTTATCACCGGGGACACCATGGGGCGCGCCTCGCAGGCCTTCTTGCGGGAATCGAAGCGGCCCTACCTGGAAAAGCCGGTCTCACCCAAAGAACTCTGTGAATTTGCCACGCGATTGATGCAAGACGAGGATGCCCGATGACCTCCCCAAATAACGCGACTGTCCTTGTCTGCGACGACGAACGCGACCTGCGCGAAATGCTTCAGGAATACCTGGAAAAACGTGGTTTCACGGTGAGGCTGGCCTCGAACGCAGATGAACTGCGCGCCGGCATTGCCGAGGCGGAGCCGGACTTGATCATCTTAGACATCAATATGCCGGGGGAAGATGGCCTGTCCGCGCTCCGTACTCTTCGCACGGGAAGCGACATACCAGTCGTTATGCTCACTGCTGCAGGTGAAACCATCGACCGAATACTAGGGCTGGAAATGGGGGCCGACGACTACCTCGGTAAGCCTGTGGACCTTCGCGAGCTCGAGGCGCGGATCAAGGCAGTCCTCCGCCGCCGAAACCCCGCCCCCGGGGAAGCGGCGCCTGTGAACGGCCAGGCCACCACCAAATTCGGCGACTTCACACTCGACCTGGGCTCTACAAAGCTCTTCAACGGTTCCGGCGAAGAGGTCGCGCTCACTGCAATGGAGTTCAGGCTCCTGAAGCTTTTTGCAGAGAACCGGGGACGAGTGCTCAACCGTGACCAGATCCTGGAACAGGCCCATGACCGGTCCTGGGACCCCTTTGACCGATCCATCGACATCCGGATCTCCCGACTGCGCCGCAAAATCGAAAAGAACCCTCAGAAGCCCGCAATCATCCGGACGGTCCGGGGCATCGGCTATATCTTCGATCCGGAGGCCTGAGATCCGAACTGCATTGGCACTGCATAACAAGGTCCGAAGCGATTACCGGGCAAAATCCTTAAGACAACCGATCGCCTCGGGGCGTCGGCGCTCCTACACCGGACAGATCCCGGCGAGGAAATCGGCTGTAGCGCCGAGACCCCTGCCCTGAGATGGCCGAAACTTCTAAATCACCATCGTCCTTCTCCGAGTCTTTCCGAGTAGACGTGCCTCGGTTTTCCCCCGTTACTTCTCCGGCAGAGATCAGCCAAGCACCCGCTCCGACAAAGAAGAAGACAAACATTTGAAGGATTTCCCAAATTGTCACGGTGCCAAGCGAGACGAAGGTGCCGATGACGACGAAGAAATAGGCAAGCCGGATCTGCTCGTCTTCGAATGACAAGTTCTTGGTGCGAGAGATCCGAAGCAGCAGCACAAGAAAGGCGGATGAGACAAGAAGAAGGGCCGGAAAACCGCCGAACATAGCCACACTAAGCCAATAGTTATCCACGCTTCCACTGTGCATCCAGTCAGGACGCTCCCAATCTGAACCCGGAATCCCGAATATCGGATTCTTCAACGCTTCAGCGAACCCAAAGTTCCAGACATGCACGCGCATGTAAGCAGTTTGCGCGTTCAATGCGATTGTCTGGGCCAGGATCAAGATTGGCGGGCGATTTGCGATCAATGCCATGATGCCATAAGCAACCGCCCCGCCACCGATTAGGGACCACCATTTGAACGGCACAAGTCTGGCAATGCGATGATACGCGATCAGCGCCGCCTGAACGAGCAAACTGACAAAGGCGCCCGCTGATAGACTAAAGAACACGCATCCAGTGGTTCCTGCCAATAGGGCCATGCGCACGATCGGCTGTCTCCAGGCACCTGTTGCGGCCTTTAGACCCAAGATCGGCAATGCAAACCCCATCGCAGCAATCAATCCGAAGTGAATGGGATGCTCCAGTGATACTTGGGCCCGCGACAATCCAAAACGGGGCGCATGCTTATAGGCTTTATGCTCGTGAACATCGAGACCAGGAATGGAATTGAAAAGAAAGTGAATGGAAGACTTTCCAGTGAATGCCTCGAAAGCCGCGAATGGCAGAACGACAAGCAAGACGCACAAGAATACTTTACAGAGATGCAGAAAATCGTCTCGCGATCGAATGGCGACGCGGCCTAGGAGATACGCGACAAAGACGTCGATAAGCTGTGCGCCAAAATACTCAAAAACTCGATGCGCTTGTCCGCCCACTGTAAAGCCCACAGCGAGCCAGATCACAAATAGCAGGATGAGAATATCCGGCAAAAGAATGCCGCCAGCTCTACCGCGCACCCAAGTCAGAAAAAGGGGGATCGCCCCAACAAACAACACAAGGCGATACGGTGCGAATTGGAAGCTTCCCACATGGAATACATATGGCTGAGTGATAGCGAGCACCGTAAGAACGACGAAAATCGTCAACCAGGCCGGTCTCTTTGCAGAACCCGATACCGATCGCCAGGAACGAGCCGTCGGCATGGTCGCGTCCAATCCACGTGCTCGCCTCGGCGAGCTACGCGTGATCTCGGCGTGCGACATAGCCTTCTCCCACACAACGTCTCCGCTCAGTATAGCGGTTGACCAGAAAAATGCCGATGTATTGCCTAGTCTCCACTTCCGGTGGTCAATTCGCGCCACGGTCGTCAGATTGTGGATACGATTGTCCACGTTTAGACGACGAACACAAACATGTTCTTTTTGGAGGTACATCAGGCAGAGCCGTAATGGACTCTCCCTTCATCACAACACCCGGCAATCCCGCGACACTATTTCATCACGACAGAACCGCTTAGCCAGGTCTTGGTTACAACACCGCAAGCCATACCGAGAAAGCATAGTGAGCAGCAGTAGCGCGTGCTGTCGTCACCCGGTCCGATACACATGCACCGAGCAAGCGGCATGCCGCGTCACGCGCGCGGCAGTGCTGCCAAGCAGGTAATCCGCCAGCCCCGGCTGATGCGACCCCATGACGATGCAATCGACCCCATGCTCTTCCGCATAAGAAAGGATCGTGCGCCCGACATGGCCCTGGATCAACACACGTTCCACATCAGGCGCATCCTGCAGCTTGCTAACAAAGAGCTCCTGCGTCCGCTTCATACCCTCCGACAGCGCATCCTCCCGGAGACGCACCGCCGCCGTGCCTTGCGGCTCTTCGACGACGTGCAGCGCCCGGATCTTTGCTCCGGGCGCGCTGATCATACGCGCAAGCTCTAGCGTCTTGTGTGACACGTTGTGGTCAAGCGCCATCGCCACAAGGATGTTGCTGTACATGCAGTGTCTCCTTTTTTGTGTCCTGTCCCAGCCGTGCTCTGACCTAGCCGCCCATCACCCTGGGCAACCACAGAACAAGCTGCGGGAAGATGAAGAGCAGGATCAGACCAAGCAGCTGAACCAGCATGAATTGCATCATCCCAAGGTAGATGTCCTTCAGATCCCAATTCGGCACAACGCCCTTCAGGAAGTAGGCCGATAGCGCCACCGGCGGACTGAGCCAGGCGGTTTGTAAGTTCACCGCCACCAGAATCCCAAACCAGACCATTAGGTCATACCGGTCAAGCCCGTGTACCGACAGCGCCTCCACAGTCGGCAACAAGATCGGCACAACGATCAGGACGATCGGCACCCATTCCAGCGGCCAGCCCAGAAGGAAGATCAGCGCCATCACAACAAGCAGGATCAGATAGGGCGACATCTCCAGACCAAGCAGCAATTCGGTCAGCATCTTCGGCGTCCCCAGCGCACTGAACTGCGCGCCAAAGAAGTTCGAAGCCGCCACCAGGAACATGATCAGAACCGTGATCTCCAGCGCCTTGATCAGGCTGTCGAAGAACCCCGGAATGGTGAACTTGCGATAGGCAAGCGACAGAAGGATCGCACCGAATGCACCCATCGCCGCGGCTTCCGCAGGTGTCGCAAGGCCAAGGAGGATGGACCCCAAGGCGAACGAAATCAGGATCGTCGGCGGCATCAGACCGGCAAAGAACTCATCCCACAGGGGCGAGAAGTAGAACCCTTCGTCCGCCTCCTTGCTGTAGATCGGACGCGCCAGCACCGCCAGAAGCAACGTGAACGCCGCCATGAGAACCGACATGATCGGCAGCCCGCCATCTCCCGCATTCGCAAAGACCATGAACACATGGAACGCCACGGCAATCGGCATCGCGATCCGGAGGATGCTCAGGCTTCTGTAGGCCGCGTAAGCCACCGCCACAGTGATCAGAAGAATGAACAACCCGGCAAACGGCACTGTGCCCGCAAACGCCCCGCCAAGGCCAAGACCAAACACACGACAGACGGTCAGGATGCCCAGACAGATCAAAGCAACCTCGGCGCCATAGAACCGTGACGTCTCAGGCTGGTCTTCCTCTGCGAGGATCGGACCAAGGCTCGGATTAATCCAACACCGCCCCAGCGTGTAAAGGAGGTAGAGCGAGGCCAGGATGGCGCCTGGGATAAACGCGCCCCGGAAGAGATCGAGCGTTGAGACCTCCAGAACCGGCCCCATAACAATCAGCATGATCGACGGCGGGATCAGAATCCCCAGCGTACCACCCGCGGTGATCGTCCCCGCCGCAAGCTGCACGTTGTAACCTGACCGGCTCATCGTTGCGCCCGCCATGATCCCCAGAAGCGTCACCGACGCACCAACGATCCCGGTCGCAGCAGCGAAGATCGTCGACACGATCAAAACCGCGATGAACAGCGCCCCGCGGATCCGCGCCATGATCATCTGGATCGAGGCGAACAGGCGCTCCATAAGGCCCGCCGCTTCCATCACGATCCCCATCAGCACGAACAGCGGAACCGCCATCAGCTGATCGTTCAGCATCGTGGAGTTTGTGTTGAGCGTCATCAAAAGCGTGGTGAGCTTGAAGTTCGCACTCCAGATGCCAAAGACGAAGGCGAGGAAGATCAGGGTGAACGAGATCGGGAAACCGATGAAAATCACCACCAGCATCGCGCTCAGCATGATCAGACCGATGGTCGGCTTGTCCAGGCCCGGACGCGCACTCATCAGATCGGTAAACCACGCGCCGCCGGGCACCAGATCCGGCGTAAAGATCGCGAGGATCAGCCAGATCAGCGCGACGATGTACACAGGCAAAGCCCGCACAAACAGGCGCTCCCGCTCCTTGCCCATCTGATGGAATGCCCGGAAAATCTCCGGAATCCCCTGCAGTGCAAGAAGAAGGCCGCCAATCGGCATCGCAATCCGGGCCGGCCACAAAAGCGGCCCCCACGCGCTATCGAGCGCCAGCGTTTCTCCAGTCGAATAGGCAAGCCACCAGAACTGCGAAGCGACGATCGTGAAACAGATCATCGAAGGCATGAAGAACAGCAGATATAGGACCGCATCGACCGTGGCCTGCGTCTTAACTGTCCAGTTCCGGTAAAGGAAATCGGCGCGAATGTGCACGCCCCGCATCAGGCCATAGCCCGCTGCCCCCATGAACAGAACACCGGCAATCATCCGGCTCGTGTCATAGACCCAAAGCGTCGGACCAAGGCCCAGAGAGCGCGCAAGTTCCTCAAAACCCGCGTCCTGAAGGATCGCAAACGCGTTCCGCGAGATGACCTCGTAAACAACCACCGCAATCAGCGGGACCATCAGAAGCGCGATCAATTGGCCCGCCCGATAGTTCAAGACGTCGATGGCTGCCGTGATCGGGCGCTGCCAGGACGTCATATCCTCTGGCGTCTCACCCGGGGCTTCGGCGCGACGTTCCGCAATCAGTTCGTCAGCGATCTCCAGATCTTCTGGCTTCGGTTCGTCAGCCATTCGTCCCCTCCCGTGGCCGTGGATTCATGATCCACGCTCTTATTGTCGAAACGCCCTCCTCCGGCGCTTGGAAAACAAGAGCGAACGGGCCCCGCTTGGGGCCCGCTCTTGTTCGAAGTGTTTTACTTCAAGGTATCCGCGAAAGCACGCCCAAGGCTCGCATTCGATGTCTGCGCACCAGCCCAGAACGGAACCGCAACGGCTGCAAAGTCCTTCTGAGACTGCCAAACTTCGGCAAAGAACTCATTCTCTGCGGCGGCAGCTTCCAGGGCCTTTGTCGCGGCTGCCGAATACTCGGTGAAGTAGTCGGCCGGCGTGTCTTCAAGAATCACATCATGCTCATCCGTCAGCACCTTCAGCGCCTTGCCGTTCTCGTAGATACGGTAGGACAGGGACTTTGACAGCGACGCGTTGGCTGCAACTTCCAGGGCCTTCTTTTCGGTATCCGTCAGGCTGTCATAGAAGTCGCCGTTGACGTACATGTCTGCGTTCACCGTGACCTGGTGCAGGCCTTGCAGATAGTAGTGCTTCAGCACCTTCTGGAAGCCAAAGGTCAAGTCAGGCTTCGGGCAGCACCACTCAGCGGCGTCGATCGTGCCCTTTTCAAGCGCGGGCAGGATGTCACCGCCACCCATCGCAACGGCTGGCACACCGATGTCAGCGTAGGCAGCACCAACCATGCCCGGAGGTGCACGGAAGCGCATCTGACGGAAGTCATCCATTGACGTGATCGGCTCTGGGAACCAACCAAGCGCTTCAGGACCAACCGGCTGCAGCATGAAACCTTTGACGTTGACGCCCATCTCGTCCCAGAGACGGTCATAGAGCTCTTTACCGCCGCCATACTGGAACCAGCTCAAGAACGCGATGTTGTCGAGGCCGACACCAGCGCCCGCAACGGGTGCGCCAAAGAGGTTGGCTGCAACATGCTTACCGCCCCAATAGTGGGTCCAGGCAAAGCCGCCTTCGACCAGACCAGCATCAACAGCATCCATGATGTCCCGTGGACCAACGATCGCGCCTGCAGGCAACACTTCGATCGTCAGCGAACCGCCAGTAAGTGCGGCAACATCCTTGCCGAACTCGTTGAGCATAAAGACTTCGTCCGCCGTGTTCGGCAGCACCGACTGGATGCGCAGCACCTTCTCGGCCATGGCGCTGGACGCCATCAGCGCAAGCGCCACCGCCCCCGTGGTTACGGTTTTCAGATTGAACATAAATGTTCCTCCCTAGTTTCATCGCCCTCTGGTTCTATTCTGCCGCCAAGGAAGAAGGCTCAGCCCCGGCGATCTTAGGTATGGGCGGCACGGGAATTCCTCAGTCCGATCCGCCAATAGGTGGCACCACGCTTCCCCTCAGTGGTGCATATCCTCCCGTATCAAGTCGCTCGCTTTCTCTCCGATCATAATCGCAGGAGCGTTCGTGTTGCCACTGGTGATCCTAGGCATGATCGACGCATCTGCAACGCGAAGTCCGCGAATTCCGTGAACACGAAGCCTTGGATCCACAACGGCCATCGGATCTGTGCCCATTTTGCACGTCCCCGTAGGATGATAGATCGTCACCGCTGTACGTCTCGCCCAATCAAGGGTCGCGTCGTCATCGTCCAGGGCAACTCCGGCGCCCGGCGCGTGCTCTTCGGTGATGGCAGACTTCAAAGGCTCGGCTTGCGCAATCTTACGCGCAATCTGAATACCCTTCACGATCGTCCGGCAATCGGTCTCGGTCGCCAGGTAATTCGGATGAAGCTTCGGATGATCGTCCATGCTGGCCGAACGCAACTCCATATGCCCCGCACTCTCGGGGCGAAGCTGCAGCACAGACGCCGTAAAGGCAGAAAACGGATGCGTGCCTTCGCCCGGGCTGTCCGCACTAAACGGCTGAATGTGAAACTGAATATCCGGCGTCTCCAAATGCTCCTCGGTCTTCAGGAACCCGGTCCCCAGGCTCGCCGCCATCGTCATCGGCCCTCGCTGGGTCAACGCGTACTGCGCGGCAATCAGACCTTGCTTGAATACGTTGCTGATCTCAACATTGATCGTCGACAGGTGCGTCTTGAACACTGGGCGCGCCTGCAAATGGTCCTGCAGGTTCTTCCCGACACCCCTCAACTCTGCCGCCACCTCAATTCCATGCGGGCGCAAAGCGTCGGGATCGCCAATGCCAGACAGCATCAGGATCTGCGGCGACCCGATCGCTCCAGCGCTCAGGATAACTTCCGCACGCGCCCGGATGGTGGTCTTTTCGCCATTGATCCGGGCGCGCACGCCAACCGCTCGTCCCTCTTCGATGAGCACCTTCTCTGTGTGTGCGTTCGTCAGGATGCGGAGGTTGGTTCGGTTTCGGGCAGGTTTGAGATACGCGACAGCGGATGAGCATCGGCGCCCGCCAGTCATCGTAAGCTGGAAGTATCCCACGCCCTCTTGGTCATAGTCGTTGTAATCCGCAGCGCGCTTATAGCCCGAGGCCACCGCCGCCTCGATCCAGTGCCCCACGATCTCTCGCTTCAATCGCGAGGTCTGAACTGAAAGCGGCCCATCGCGCCCGCGAAGCTCGGTCCCGTTCGGACCCTTCCAGGTTTCCGACCGCTTGAAATAGGGCAAGACGCCCTCCCAGGACCAGCCGGTGCAGCCCATCTGCGCCCAGCCGTCAAAATCCTGCGGCTGCCCGCGCACATAGAGAAGGCCGTTGATCGAGCTCGACCCGCCCAGAACACGTCCCCGGGGCCAGGAAATGGATCGCCCTGCAATCCCCTCGTCCGCCTCGGTCTTATATCCCCAATCCGTTTTGGGGTTCCCCATCGTCCGAAAGTAGCCCACCGGAATGTGGATCCACGGGTTCGTATCCGGCGGCCCAGCCTCCAGAATCGCGACCTGGTAGCGGCCATCCTCGGACAGCCGACTGGCAAGCGCACAGCCGGCAGATCCCGCACCAACAATGATGAAGTCGACCTCCATCACCCTCCCAGGCCCCATTATTGAGACTTTTTGTCTCGATTTTGACACTACGCTACAGGGATTCTGGGCAAAGGCAACGCTTGTTTTATCATCCGTCGCCCTACGAAAGCATAGGGCGACAGGTAACTTGAACAAAGATCAAGAAGGGAATGGCCGTCTTCAGCGTAGCTCAGCTTTGGCTCAGCCCGGGCGCCTGACCTCAACAAAGGACACGTTGAGCGGCACGCCATCGTTCACAAAACGGTCGACCTCAGGGAAAATTGTCACCTTCCACTCCGCAGGATCAAGCGCCTCAACGATCGCGTTCGCACCGAATTCTTCGGTCAGATGCGGGCAATCAACGTAGTAGTCATCGAAGATAGCCACGCCGTCGTCTGTCAGCATCTTCGACACATGATCCCAGTCGTTGCGGATCGTCTCAATCGCATGCCCGCCGTCGATAAAGGCGAGTTGTGTTCGGAAATCCGGGTTTTGCGCGCGGAACTCCGGTAGAGACTCCTGGGTCCAACCTTTATGCAAATGAACCGACGCACCGGTCGCGGCAATGCGATCACGCACGGTGTCCATGGGATCCGGGACCTTCGAAAGCTCGGCCTTCAGGATCTCTTCGTCCATGTTCTCGAACAAATCGAAGCCGTGATAGACCATCCCTTGCGCCGATCCGCCCAGGCTTGCCGCCTCGATCACTTCAACGCCGCGGACGCCGGTGAATACTCCGATCTCAACGAAGCTTTTCGGCTTGGTGCGCGCGGCCTCAGCCAACAAGCGCCGGTATCGTCTGGGTCGTTTCCCATATTTGACGGTTGTGCGTGCAAGATGCCGCAAACGCTTTTCCGGGATCAGATGGATCACGCTGTGTCCTTGTCACTCTACAGAAGGTTTGGACGGCACCTTATGGGAAACATGTGCCAGACGCGCCAGCCCAGATCCAAGCTCGGCTACAAGTGTGCCAAAGATGTCGCGACGGGCGCAATCACCATGGATACACCAAAATAAGGAAGTGAAGTGGTGCCCCCACACCGCCGTATAGGCGATTTTCAGGGGGTTTCACTATCTTTCACAACGTCCACACTTCTGCCCAAGTCTGCTGCTAATCAATGGGTTAGCGTTCCTCTTTGCTTCAGATCGTGTCATGAGATGGCAAGGCTTGAGGTGGGTTCAAAGGTGGGTTGAGAGAATTGGGTGCACTGCATAAACTGTCCAGCCTTCAGCTGAAGACACTGCCACCTGGAAAGTACTCCGATGGCGGAAAC
>CAWUIX010000036.1:0-10139 GCA_963922395.1 uncultured Rhodobacterales bacterium
CTTGAGAGCGGTTCAGATGTCTTCTTGGCGTTCTCGCCAGAACGGGAAGATCCCGGCAATCAGAGCTTTGAAACGGCCAGTATCCCAAAGCTGGTCGGCGCCGACGATGACAGATCGCGCACAGTCGCATCAAGCTTCTACCGCTCTGTGTTCGAAACCGTCGTCGAAGTCTCGGGCACGAAAGTCGCCGAAGCGGCGAAACTGACCGAGAACATCTTCCGCTCGGTGAACATCGCCCTCGTGAACGAACTGAAAACGATCTACGAGTCGATGGGCGTCGACATCTGGGAAGTGATCGACGCGGCCAAGACAAAACCTTTTGGTTTCATGCCATTTTACCCCGGTCCCGGCCTGGGCGGTCACTGCATCCCAATCGATCCTTTCTATCTGAGCTGGAAGGCGCGTGAGCACGGCGTCCGAACGCGCTTCATAGAACTGGCAGGCGAGATAAATTCGGCCATGCCGGGCCGGGTCGTTGAAAAGCTCGCCCTCGCACTCGATGCACGTCAAGGACGGGGGCTCAATGGTGCTTCGATCCTGCTGATCGGCGCCGCCTATAAGAAGAACGTGGATGATATGCGCGAAAGCTCCGCCCTTCAGATTATGACGCTACTGGAAAGCCGAGGGGCGCATACAGCCTACTATGACCCGTTCGTTCCGAAGATCCCTATGACCCGTGAGCATCCTGGTCTGGCTGGCCGCGAAAGCGTCGCTTGGTCGAGCAGTTTACCCGCGGACTACGATGCTGTGCTGATCGTGACAGACCACGACGACGTGGATTACGGCGCAATCCAAAAAAGCGCCAAGCTCGTCATCGACACCCGAAACGCGCTTCGAAAAGCTGGCCTTTCTGGCGATAATCTGGTGCTTGCCTGATGGTTTTTCCTAAAGCGTTCAGACTTAAAGAAACGCTCCAGAAATGAAACGGCGCCTCCGCAAAGCAAAGAGAAAGTTGCTGGAAGGAAAGCTCCGATCTTCCTTCCGCGCCCTAATCACGCCGCACCACAGTGAAACGACCATCGAAGCAGCGCGTAAATCGGTGCGCGAACGTCTTCAGATGGTTCACGGCAATACAGTCGCCCATGGTCCATTCCGAGGGCTGCGTATGTCCGACACGTCCTACTGGGGTAAGTCGGATGTTTCCTCGAAGATACTAGGGACGTACGAGAGGCACATTGCTGACAAGCTGGTGGCGCTGGCTGACCCAGATGGTCTTTTGGTCGATATTGGGGCGGCGGATGGATACTTCGCGGTCGGCGCGATGAAAGCGGGTCTCTTCGGAAGCTGCATTTGCTTTGAGCAATCGGAGAAGGGAAGGGCGGCTTTAAAGGATAATGCAGCCAACAATGGAGTTACCGACCGAGTCGAGGTGCATGGACAGGCCACTTCGCAGTCCCTTCGCGCGGCGATTCCATCTGGCAAATCAGGGGTCGTCTTATGCGATATCGAGGGAGCTGAGTTCTCAGTCCTCGATCGTGAAACGCTCTCTTATTTGGCGAAGATGACGATCATCGTCGAACTCCACGAGTTTCTGGTGCAGGACGGAGAGACGCTGCGTCAGCTGCTTGCTGAGCGGGCCGAGGAGATCTTTGACATAGAAACGATCACGAGCGATCAGCCCAACCCCGCTGACTTCCCCGAACTGCGCACATTCGACGAAAACCATCGTCTACTGGCATTCAGCGAGGGCCGTGACGCCCAAACAGACTGGATGATTCTGACGCCTAAGTGACCCGGAATATGCGATGATCCACCCAGCTTCCGAACCATCTGACCATCCATGACACAAGGAATAATCGATAGGCCTTCCGGAGGCAGGCAGCGGAAAGTTGCCTTCTACGCACCGATGAAGCCCCCAGGACACGCCTCCCCATCAGGGGACAGGGAGATCGCGCGTCTGTTGATGACGGCACTACGCTTAGCCGGGCATGGGGTCACCCTGGCATCGCCGCTCAGGACCTACCTGGGCAAAAGCGATGACAAGACGACCCATGACGCCCACCTTGTGTCGGCCGCAGACGAGCGCGATCGAATTTCAGATCAATGGAAGCGCGATGGGCCGCCAGATCTCTGGGTATCCTATCACCCTTACTACAAATCACCTGACCTCCTTGGCCCGGACCTTTGCAGGGCTCACAACGTTCCGTGGGTCACCATCGAGGCGTCGCACTCCCGGCGGCGGTCGATCGGGCTGTGGGATGACTTCCAGAAACGCTCTTGGACCGCGATCACAGGCGCGAAAGTGAATATCGCCCTCACAAGGCGCGACATGAATGGTCTGCTCGAAAACGACCCGTCGCTTCCACTGGCGCACTTAGGGCCATTCCTTGACGCACGACCTTTCCTCGAAACCAAGGTGAGCCCCGAACCGGCCCAATTGATCACCGTCGCGATGATGCGGGGAGGTGATAAGGCGGACAGCTACGCATTTCTGGCGCGCGCGCTCGCCGGATTGACCGATTGCCCATGGCACCTCACCATCGTCGGCGATGGGCCAGCGCGCGACGATGTGCGTGGCCAATTCGAGAGCTTGCCCAAAGATCGCCTGTCCTGGGTTGGTAGGCTGAACGCCGAGGGTGTTCGGAGCGCCTTGGCGCGCGCGAGCATATTCGTTTGGCCCGGATTGAGGGAGGCTTTTGGAATGGTTTACCTCGAAGCCCAGGCCATGGGTCTCCCGGTAGTGGCGCTTGACACAGCGGGCGTCCCGGAGGTCGTGGCTCATGGTGAGACGGGTCTCCTTTCTCCCCCAGCGGATGAGGTCGCATACGCATCTGCTGTCCGCAACCTCCTTACGGATCAAACGCTTCGCAATCGGCTCTCGTCAGCTGCTCGGTCGAGGGTCGCCCAGCAGTTCGACCTCGCCCCGGCCTCGACGAGATTGGAGAGTATCTTGAGATCCTATGTTTGGAGGGAGCGGGAATGATGCTCCAGATGGTAGGTGCCAAACCAAGCGCGAAACATTGATGACGAAACCTTTCGCATACCTCACCCGCCACGGAGAAACGGCGTTCAACCAAGAGGGCCGATACCAGGGCCAATGCGACTCACCGCTCACCGAACTCGGGCGGCAACAGGCAACCGCAGTTGCCCGTTTACTTTCCGAAACTCTGCACGACCGCGCGGTTCGCCTTGTGACCAGTCCCCTGGGCCGAGCGCAAGCTACCGCGGAAATCTACGCGGGGATTCTGGGAACCTCAGCCCTGGTTGAAGTGGACGAGCGCCTCACCGAGGTGGGCATGGGCGACTGGGACGGCCTGACCCGCGCGGAGATCGCCGAGCATTGGCCAGACGCGCGACGCGGACGATCCACGCGAGAGTGGATGTTCCACGCACCTGGGGGTGAGCGTCTTGAGGACGTCACTCAAAGAATCAGCTCGGCATTGAAAGACCTGAAACGCGAGCCGACCGAGACGCAAATCATAGTGTCCCATGCGGTCGTCGGTCGCGTCCTACGGTCGCTGCACACCGGCATGCCAATCCTGGACGCCCTGAAGCTGGATGCGCCACAAGACGCAGCAATCGGCTTCCTCCCCGATGGTCAAACCGAGTTCTTCGGGACACCGGAATACTGGGCGAGGCAACCCTAGTCTACGCGTTGTCCCAAGGCTTCCATCCCGCAAGAAAAGCCGAACTACCCTCTTCGCGAAGCTTGGTGATCTCAAGGTCTATCTCTTGACGGGAACCAGTGAGGGTCTCAGTAGACAGTGCCGCATCTAACACCGTTATCGGTCCGACACGGCATGCAAGCGTGAAAGCGAGCGGCCCCGTCACCCACCACGCCGGCCCCGTCGGCAGACGCCGAATGACCTCCGGTAATCTTTCTAACAGCCTCAGAATGGCAGGATGATCTGGGGGCGCCGCAATCACCGAATTGTTGAGAAACGGACTGCCCGTCCCGGTCAAACGAGGTGTCGTTTCCGCCGTAACAGAAAGGCCGCGCAGTGGAATATGAGCCTCCGGCGGAGCCGTGCTCACCGGAACCCAATCGCAATCGAGATAGAGCCCCCCGTGTTTGACCAATACGTGATACCGTGCGACATCGACAGCACCCGGAAGATCATCCCTGGCGATCCGGTTTTCAAAGACAGGGTTGTCATAGACCCCAAGGTCTGCGAGCGCGTCCTCCCCCCAGAGACTGTATTCCCACCCAACCGAGGCCGCGTAAGTCCTCCAGATTTCCGTGGTTTCCGGTGGAGGACCCCCAATCCAGATCTGATGCAAAACTTTGGGGACCTCATGGCCCGCCGCGGCGACGAGGACCTGTCGTTCCACAGCGTCGACCTCGAACAAGGGACCAAGCACATCTACCGGTGGCACCAAGTGATATTGCAACCCGATCTTCGCCACGTCGTCCCCGCGCGCCTTCGCCAGCCGAAGGCGCACAGCCTGCAATTTCCTCGGCATGCCAAGTGCTGTTCTCGGGCCCAGTTCAGACCCGATTTCAGCGCTCTCCACCATCCGAAGGATCTCTTCAGCCGCGGCAAGATCTCCCTTTCGGATCAGTGAGGTTGCCGTGCTCAACAATCCCTTTAGACTGGCCACATCTGACATGGGGTGCTCTGGGGAACTAAGTGGTGCATCTTTGCTCTAAACTCTGCGCGGCTGTGTGCCCGGATCCGCGTTGTAAACCTTGCTGTTTGCGCACCTTCGCATGACGATTCCGGCAAGTGAAACACCGCGGGACATCCTCAGAATCGAAGATCTCTGGGTTACCTTCCCTCTATTGCGGGGGGAGTTAAAGGCCGTTCGTGGCGCCAATCTCCGGGTTCTCCCTGGCAAAGTCACGGCGCTTGTCGGCGAATCCGGGTCTGGCAAAACGGTAACAAGCCAGACGATCTTGGGTCTGCAGCCGACACTCGCCAAGGTCGAAGGTAAGATCCTTTTTGACGAAGGGCACGGCGAAACGCCCCAGGATCTCGTCTCGCTTCCACACAACGGGCGCGCGATTCGCGCTATTCGGGGCAACAGGATCGGCACCATCTTTCAGGAGCCCATGACATCGTTCTCGCCCCTCCACACAATCGGCAATCAGATTTCGGAAGCGCTTCGAATACATAGCGTTCTCACAAAGGCCGAGATCTACGAGCGCTGCGTGAAGATGCTGGGACGTGTGGGCTTCAACAATCCTGAAAAAGTTTTTGGGATGTACCCGTTCGAACTCTCAGGCGGAATGCGTCAGCGCGCGATGATCGCGATGGCACTCATCTGCGAGCCGGCACTACTGATCGCCGACGAGCCTACCACTGCGCTCGACGTCACCATCCAGGCGCAGATTCTGTTGCTGCTGAAAGAGCTTCAGGAAGAGTTCGGAATGGCTATTCTGCTGATCACCCATGATCTGGGAGTGGTCGCGGAGGTCGCTGACGAAGTTTTCGTGATGTATCATGGGGAGATGATGGAAGCCGGGTCGGTCGGTGACATCTTTCGTCGGCCTGGCCACTCATACCTCAAGGGCTTGCTGGGCGCGATTCCCACATTCGATACGCCCAAGGGTGAGCGGCTGAAGCCGTTACGCGAGATTCCGATCGAGAATGCAGCAGGGTTGCGCGAACTTGTCACGGCAGGTCGGCCAAAGGCGGCCCTGCGCGAAGGCGAGCCACTCCTCACAGTGCGCAACCTGCGAAAGACCTTCGAGCAACGATCGGAACGCTGGCGCCTTGGCAAAAGCGATCCTGTGGATCCAGCTGTAAACGATGTGAGCTTCGACATTTATCCGGGCGAATGCCTTGGCCTTGTCGGCGAAAGCGGGTCCGGCAAGACCACCGTCGGAAAGATGTTGCTGCGTGCCATTCCTGCGGATGAAGGTTCGGTGATCCTCGACAATGGAACCGGTCCGGTCGATGTCCTTGCTGCCGAGGGGCCGGAACTCCATACCCTGCGCACCCGCATGCAAATGATCTTTCAGGATCCGATCTCGTCACTTTCTCCACGGATGACGGTCGGGACAATCCTGAACGAGCCTCTTGAGATCCACGAGCGCGGCAATCCAGAGGAGCGCCGTGCCATCGTGTCTGCGCTCCTGAACGCAATCGGTCTCGATGACAGCGCGGCCTCGCGCTACCCCCACAGTTTTTCGGGAGGTCAAAGACAGCGGATCGGGATCGCGCGCGCGCTGACCTTGGCGCCGGAACTGATCGTTTGCGACGAAGCCAGCTCGGCCCTTGACGTTTCAGTTCAGGCGCAGGTTCTTAACCTGCTGAAAGATCTCCAGAAAGAGCTGCAGCTTGCCTACCTCTTCATCTCCCACGACCTCGCCGTGGTCAGCTATATGGCCGACCGGATCGCTGTGATGTGGCGGGGACGCCTTGTCGAGATTGGGCCATCCCAAACGCTTCTTGCAGAGCCCTATCATCCCTACACGAAGGCTCTGTTGGCGGCTGTTCCGCATCCAGATCCAGATCATGAACTCGACATCTCAGCGGTTGGAACGTCTGCATTGGAAGCAAGCCAATCCTGGTCGGAAGAGTTCTTGGAACGCGCAGGTGAGACGCTTGGCCTTGTAGATCTTGGCGGGGGGCATCAGGTTCGCATGCGGCAAACCGCATCCGCAGAGAGGTTGGTCGGATGAGAAAGCTCACACGACGCGAGACACTGGGTCTCCTAGGGGCAGGGCTGACACTGTCGCCCAGCGCCGTCCAGGCATTCCGCGGAGCAGAGATTCTGCAGGACGCTGTAAAAGCTGGAGAAATCCCCGACGTCTATCTGCGCCTGCCCAAGAACCCACGCGTCATCAATGTCGCGGATCTCGGCGGTACACCGGGTCGCCACGGCGGAAACCTTCGCATTCTGATTGGCCGGCAACGCGATGTGCGCCTGATGCCGATCTTTGGTTACTCCCGGCTGGTGGGTTACGACCGCGATCTCAATTTCGTCCCCGACATTGCGGAATCCTACGAGTCTGAGGATGACCGCGTCTTCACCTTCCGCCTGCGCGAGGGGCATCGATGGTCCGATGGGCACCCCTTTACCACCGAAGACCTCCGGTACGCTTGGGACGACGTAATGATGCACCCGAAACTGCCGGGTGTGCCGCTGACAATGCAGCCCGGCGGTCGAATGCCAAGGATCGAAGTCGAGGACGAGGTAACGATCCGCTACATCTGGCCGGAGCCGAACCCAGAGTTCTTGCCAAGTCTCGCAGCGCCGGTCCCACCCCGGATTATCGTGCCTGCCCATTATATGAAGCAATTCCACGCGGACTATAGCGATCAGGCGTTTCTCGATGCGGCGGTGGAGAAGTACCGCGTGGACCATTGGCGTGCATTGCACACCAAACTTTCTCGCCCCAATCGCCCCGAAAACCCGGATCTCCCCACGTTGGAGCCCTGGATCCCACGCACTGCGCCTCCGGCGCAGCAGTTCGTTTTTGACAGGAATCCGTTCTTCCATCGCGTCGATGAAAACGGGTTGCAGTTGCCCTACGTCGACCGGATCTACCTGAACGTCAGCTCCTACGAGATCATTCCCGCCAAGACCGCCGCGGGCGATAGTGATCTCCAGGCGACGGCCATAAGCTTCTCGCAATACACGGTGCTGAAAGAGGCGGAGAAGCGGCACCCCGTGAACGTGTCGCTCTGGAGGGGGGCACAAGGGTCACGCCTCGCGCTTTACCCCAACATGACCTGCGAAGACCCGATGTGGAGCAAGATGTTGCGCGACGTGCGCGTGCGCCGTGCGATGTCGCTCGCAATCGACCGGCGTGAGATCAACAAGGCGCTCTTCTATGGCCTCTGCAACGAAAGCGCGAACACGGTTCTTCCGGACAGCCCCTTGTATCGCAAGGAATATTCACAAGCCTGGACAGAGTTCGATCCTGAACGCGCCAACGCGCTCCTGGACGAAGCCGGTTTCACGAAGGCCGGTCTGGATGGCCAGCGTAGTCTCCCAGATGGTCGTGTGGCCGGACTTCTCGTCGAAACCGCCGGTGAAAGCACAGTTGAAACCGATGTCCTTGAACTCATCGGCGATCACTTCCGGCGCATCGGTCTGGCGCTTTGGACCCGATCCTCGCAGCGCGATATCTTCCGAAGCCGCGTCCTGGCGGGGCAGGTGGTCATGTCGGTCTGGACCGGCCTCGATAACGGCGTTCCAACCGCGGATATGCCTCCTGTCGAATTGGCGCCCACCAAGGACGACCAGCTGCAATGGCCCGTCTGGGGGGTCCACTACCTCTCCGGCCAGCGACAGGGGAAACCACCCGAACTGCCCGAAGCCCAACGCCTCGTCGAACTGGTCCACTCCTGGCGAAAGTCGCGCAGCCGGGATGAGCGTGAGGCGATCTGGCACGAGATGCTGCAGATCAACGCAGATCAGGTCTTTTCGATCGGAACTGTCAACGGTGCTCCGCAGCCAGTCCTAAGGGCCAGAGATCTCCGGAACGTGCCGGAATCCGGCCTCTTCGGGTATCGTCCGACCTCAATGCTCGGCGTCTACAACCCAGACACATTCTGGCGGGACATATGAGGGCCGCGCGATGCTGAGATATATTCTCTGGCGCATCTTCGTCATGGTGCCCACGCTGATCTTTATCTCGATGCTCGTCTTCACGATCATCGAGCTGCCGCCCGGGGATTACTTCGAAAGCTACATCCAGGAACTGCGCGTTTTGGGCGAAACCGCGGACCTTCAGGAGATCGAAGAACTCAAAGAACGCTATGGTTTTGATGACCCTCTGCCGATCCGATACTTCCACTGGGTCACCGGGATGTTGCAGGGGGACTTTGGCTACTCCTTCGACTATCGAATGCCAGTCAACGATGTTGTTGGCGACCGCCTGTTCCTTACGATCCTTGTCTCTTTCGCCACCATCATCTTCACTTGGCTGCTGGCCTTCCCGATTGGCATCTATTCTGCGACGCACCAGTACAGTTGGGGCGACTATGGCCTGACATTCGTAGGCCTTATGGGAATTGCGATCCCGCAATTCATGCTGGCGATCATTATGATGTACTTCGCCAACATATGGTTTGGGACGTCCATCGGGCACCTGATGGACCTTCAATACCTCAACCAGCCTATGAGCTGGGAGAAGGCGAAATCGATTGCCGACCATATCTGGATCCCGGTTATCATCATTGGCACCGGTGGGACGGCGGCGATGATCCGGCGCTTGCGGGCAAACCTCCTGGATGAACTTCGCAAACAGTATGTTGTGACCGCACGCGCCAAGGGCCTCTCACCATCGAAAGTGGTGACAAAGTACCCGCTTCGCATGGCCATCAACTTCTTCATCGCCGATATCGGATCTCTCCTTCCGGCCATCATTTCGGGTGCAGAAATCACGGCCATCGTTCTCTCGCTCGAAACCACTGGGCCAATGCTGATCCGGGCGCTTCAGGCACAGGATATGTACCTTGCTGGCTCCTTCCTGATGTTCCTCGCGTTCCTCACCGTGATCGGGGTTTTGCTCTCGGATATCGCACTGGCACTTCTCGATCCCCGGATCCGACTGGATGGGAGTAAACGGGGATGACCATTCGCCTCCCGGAACCCGGTGCGCCGCTCGATCACTCCGTCTCGGATACTCCATTCGATCCTGACTCAATGAAAGCGGGTGATGGCGGCAAGCTGGCTCATGCGTCGCAAACACGGATCATGTGGCTAAAGTTTCGGCAACATAAGCTGGCGGTCGTGTCCGGTATCTTCTTGTTGTTCATGTACGGAACGATCTTAATCACAGAGTTTCTGGCGCCCTACGCGCTCGAAACCCGGAACCTCGACTACATCTATGCGCCCCCTCAAACGATCCGGCTGTTCCACGAGGGAGAGTTCGTCGGGCCATTCGTCTACGGCCAGACCATGAGCCTCAACATGGAGACGCTACGTCGGGTCTACGAAGACGACACAACCGATATTCAGAAGCTACGGTTCTTCTGTCAGGGCGACAGCTACGAGTTCTGGGGGCTGTTTCCCGGGAACTTTCACCTGGTGTGTCCGGCAGAGGATGGCCGCTTCTCCCCGCTAGGAACCGATCGACTGGGCCGGGATGTCCTGTCACGCATCCTCTATGGTGCCCGCATCTCTCTGACCATTGGCCTTCTCGGCACGGCTGTGAGCTTTGCGCTTGGGATCACCCTGGGCGGCATCGCGGGATACCGTGGCGGTGCGTTTGATATGGTGATCCAGCGCCTGAACGAAGT
>CAWUIX010000037.1:0-9977 GCA_963922395.1 uncultured Rhodobacterales bacterium
CCCATGCGGGTGAGGCCACAGGCATCGTTCGGGCCGCGCAGGAGATCGACGTGCCGGTGGTGATCGCCTTCACCCTGGAGACCGACGGCCACCTGCCGTTGGGTCAGCCCCTGGGCGAGGCAATTGCCGAGGTAGATGCGGCCACGGGCAATGGGCCGATCTACTACATGATCAACTGCGCCCATCCGGACCACTTCCGCGATGTGCTCGACACCTCCGCCGCGTGGACTCTGCGGATTGGCGGGTTCCGCTCGAACGCCTCGCGGATGAGCCATGCCGAACTGGACGAGGCCGAGGTGCTCGACGACGGCGATCCGGTCGAGCTTGGTCATCTGAGCGCAGAACTTCTGACATTCCTTCCGAACATCCGTGTGATTGGCGGCTGCTGCGGCACCGATCACCGGCATGTGGGCTGCATCGCCGGGCACGACCATGCCCAGACGGCGGCCTGATCCATTCCCGACTTCAAATCTATCCCTGAAAGGACAAACCCATGCTTAGAACACTTCTCTCCTCCACGACCCTGATCCTCGCCATGGCTGGTGGGGCCCAGGCAGACACGCCCATGGCCTTCGACGTGGCCGAGGATCACACGCGCATTTTCATGGCCAACGCCCCGTTGCACGAAAACGGGATGCCCGCCCATGGCAACGCCTTCATCAGCCAGGGTTTCATCTACCCGGCGGGCACACTCGAAGCCGGAACCACGGGTGTTCTGGAAGATGGCAGCCCCGCCTTCCCCGACCTCGTGCTGGGCACCTGGACCTGCGACGGCTACTTTGTAGGCGAAGGCGCCAATGCCAAGACCGGCGTGTGGATCATCAGCCGCCAGGTCTTTGCCTTTACCGACGGTGACACGATCGTCACGCAAGGCACCGAGATCGTAGATACCGGCGTCGAGAACCTGAGACCCGTTACCGGTGCCACGGGCGATTATGGGGATTTCTCCGGTGCGATGGTGCAGACACTCCTTGGGTTCAGCGAGCAGATGACCGTGAATGTCTCGTTCCGCCTCGCCCCTGGGTCTTCGGATCGTGCCAGTCTCTCGAACGGCAGCTTTGCAACTCTCGATGCAGCCATTGACGAGACAGACTACGGGCATCCCCGGATCGATGAAGACGATCATCTGGAATGGGATTCCGGGGCACCGGTCGGTCCGGTCTTCGACGAACTGGTCGTCCCTTCAACATGATCGAAGAAATGGTGGCTGGCCGTGCTTTCCGTCCGGCCACCACCGCAACCGAACTCCATAGAAAGAATCCGCAGATGAACGTCCAATCAACGACCCGGGTGCGCCACGCCACGCCCGAAGACGCAAGGAACCTCGCCAAACTCATCGATATCGCGGGGGAAGGAATCCCAAACTGGCTCTGGAGCCGACACTACATCGACGACAAGTCCCCCCTCGACACAGGTGAGGAGAGAGCAAAGCGCCCCTCGGGCGGGTTCTCCTACACAAACGCTCTCATCGCGGAAGAGGAAGGCATGCCGGTCGGGATGGTTCTGAGCTACGCCATCAACCAAGCGCCCGATGACGATCCCCGGGACCTTCCGCTTCCCGTTGCGCCCTTTGTCGCGCTGGAGAAGCTGTCGGTCGGTACGTGGTACGTCAACGCCCTGGCCGTCTTTGCAAACAAGCGTGGATCAGGGACGGGTTCGCGGCTCTTGCAGGCGGCGGAGGACCTCGCTCTCGCCAACGGTTCGAAGACCATGAGCATCCAGGTCTTCGAACAGAATGTCGGGGCCGTCCGTCTCTACACGAGGCTTGGCTACCAAATCGCCGCCAGAGAGCCGGTGCGTCTGCATCCGTGCCAGCCGTATTACACGGGCGACGTGCTGCTCCTGATGAAACCACTCGGGCATTGACCTGAGAAGCGCCTGGAAGACTGTGATGACTCTCTGGTGGTTGAACCTGGCCGGATCGAGTGTCGGCTTTACGCTTGGGAGCCTGCTTCTGAAGCGATTTGCCGACACGGGTGGATGGACGATGCTCTCACTCTCGTTCGCGATCTTCGCTGTCAGCAATCTGCTGTTCGCCCATGTGCTGAGAAGCGGGCTGGGCCAGGGCGTTGTCGCCTCAAGCATGATGCAGATTGTCCTGATGGCGGTTCTGGGCGTGCTGGTCTTCGGCGAGAAGCTCTCCGTCCCTCAGATTGCGGGTGTGGCGATGGCCGTTATGAGCATCTTCCTGATCCTCGGGCCAGGAAGTCTGGAAGGTTAGCCGCATATCTCGTCGACTTTGAGCTTGCGTCGCGTCTAACCATTATACTCCAACGAAATCTCTGACAGGGCTTGCATCACCTCACTCACGTGCAAAGCATCTTTTGCGGCTGCATGTGCGGGCGCAAATCGGTTGCTGTCATTGTCGAAGTATTCGCCAGACCTGTCCGCGAACTCCTCGCTCAGCGACGCTCGGACTAGGATATCTGCGCCGATATTCAGGTCGTTGCCAGCAACGCCGAAGCCCTCTTTGACCATCTTCGAAGCAAGCAAAGATCCTGGATTAACGGCAACAACAATGGGGCCATTAGGGTTCGCTCTCGCCATCTCGGCGGACCAAATAGTGATCGCCAGCTTGCTTTGAGCGTATGCCTCCATATCCCCCATCGGCTGGTAAGACATCATCGCAGCAACATTGACGGGCGCCTGAGCGGCCGACGATAGATTCACAATTCTCCCATCGACCGGAATAATTGAAAGTAGTCTCCGCGCCAGGATGTAAGGCGCAATGGTATTGACTTCGAACCTGATGTCTCGTGCCGCTTCAGTCTTGGTTACGGAAGATTTGAGAATGCCAGCATTGTTGATCAGAACGTCCAAGCGATCATGATCAGTTAGAATGGATTGGGCCAACGTCTCTACATCGGACACGATGCTCAGATCTGCGCGGTATGTCTGGGTCGCTCCATCGATTTGTTCCGCTGCTGCTGCCAGTTTGGCCTCGCTGCGGCCATGCAGCAAAACAAGATGCCCCTCGGCAGCAAGTTTCTGTGCTGTCAGCAATCCGATACCGTCGGTGGCGCCAGTGATAAGAATTGTCTTGGTCATGGGAAGGTCCTTCAAAGGCTGAACTCGGGCAAGAGTTCGTCTGCCAAGCGCTTCATAGTGTCTTCGACGTCGGCATTGTTGAAGCGCAGGTTTAGGGCGACGTGGTTGATGCCAAGGTCCCGGACCTCGGCCAGATAACGGATCAGGAATGCCGTGCCAGAGGAAAAACCCAGATGGATCGGACGGGGCGCTGCATCAGGGTTGGACTGCAAGTCCACGTATAGCGATTGCATGACCGGTTTGTTTTGGCCGCCGCTCTCTGCAATGCGCCGGCGGTATACGGCAACAACACGCCCTTGCGAAGCAGTGTCTCGGGGATAGGTCATCCACCCATCGCCATGTTGGGCCACCCAGTGCGGTTCTTGCTGCGACCCCCCTGTGATAAGCAAGGGCAGACGTCGACCGGTCGGCTTGGGGAGCATGTCGATTGCGCCGCTTAAAGTTCCGTGTGACGTGGCTGCCTTCGGATAGGTTTCGGCGACGGCTCGAATGTATGAAACACTGTCCCTGAACCGTTCCCCCCTACTGGCGAAATCCATGTTCATCGCCGGGTATTCTTGCGGTCGGTCGCCAGATGCCACTCCCAAAAGGAGCCTTCCCCCTGAAAGGACATCAGCTGATGCTGCGGCCTTTGCAACATGTGCGGGATGGCGCAGCGGTAGAATGATGGACGCGATACCAAGCCCGATGTTGCGCGTCGTTACGGCCAAAGTGCCAAGATAAACAAAGGGGTCGAAGGTCTGACCAGCGTCGCCGAAGGATGGCACGTTGAAGGGCACATCCCGAAGCCAGAGCGCGGAAAAGCCGAGATCGTCAGCCAGACGGGCGCGCTCAAGATGCCGCTCTAACGATGGCACCGGATTGTGCCCATGGGCTTCTAGCGGCACAACCAAGCCCAATGTCAGACTGCCCGGCTTGAAGGCCTGCCCATAAGCTCTGTTGATCTCAGGAAATTCCTGCCCGTCGAAGGCCAGCATTTTGCCCCTCAGTACCGTACAAGATTGCGGCTCTCGATGCTCTTGCGAATTCGCGTGATGGTTTCGTCTTCGACGAGGTCGATCGCACTGTGTCCAATCGAGGCCAATCCACGATTATCGTAGATGTTGAAGATAGCAACTTCGTCTGGGGTCATCTTGGACTGATAAAGCCACTCGTGATTGTTGTTGGCGGCGAGGCCCATGATGTGTCCGCGGCGATCAGGATAAACCAAATCGATGAGAATCCAGTCCTCGGGTTCTACTGTTGCGGGACGCACAAATCCTAAGGGCGCAGAATTGATCGACGTGCCAACCGGACGCCATACATTGATGAATGCATAGTGTCCCGTCGACCACTCCGCAGCACGCTCCTGTCCAAGGATGTCGACCAATCGTTTTCGGGCGCCTTCGATGCTGTAATCACTGTGCACGTTGCGCGCGGGTTTCCGATCGGAACTTGGATCATCCTCGCGGACCGTATGATCAAAGACGACGACCTCGTTTGCAGCAATCTCTTGGCGCAACAGCGTGGTCAGTTCGCTGCCATAAGCCTCTTTCCAGGCGTCGCCCGAGAACTCTGACCCGCCACTTGGACAAGTTTGAAATGCGACGCCGTCCCGCCGAAAAGTCACTTTGGCTTCGCCACGACGCACGTCATGAACAGTGACATGCGTTGGAACCAGCTCAGGCGAAACCAAGCGCCCGACAACGCCTCCAGCATCGATTTCGAAGGCCTGCCGCTCTGGCTTGCGGACGTGATAGTTGACTGTTCCGTGGTTCGACATGCTCAGGATTCTGCTTAGTGGATGGTTTCGGCAACCTATCTATATACCTCTATTGGGATATAAATGACGAATATGAGCATTCAGAATTCGGAAATCGGATATAAAAATGGATACACAAGCGCTACGACTCTTCGTTCTTGCCGCTGATAAACTGAACATAAGCGCAGCTGGTCGGGACCTTGGGCTTGCACCAGCAGTTTCCAGTGCTCGACTTGCTAAACTAGAGCAATCTGTCGGCGCGGATTTGCTTCACCGTTCGACACGCAAGGTCGCCTTGTCCATCGAGGGTGAAGAGTTCTTGCCATTTGCGAAGGAGATTGTCGCACAAGAAGACGCGGCACTTGCAGCGCTTGGCAAAGGTGAGGCGAACGCGAAAGGTACTCTGCGCTTTACCGCTCCAAGTACATTTGCGCAGCTCTACATAGCTCCAATCCTACCAAGGTTTCTTGAGCGTCACCCGGACATCACTCTCGATCTAAGGCTCTCCGACCTAGAGTTTGACCTGATTGAGGGTAGCTTTGATCTGGCTTTACGGAACATGGTCCTAGAGGACTCGAGTCTGAAAGGCCGGAAGCTTGCTGACGACACCCGGGTACTTTGTGCGTCACCTGACTATCTGAATTCGTTCCCTGCGCCTTCTCACCCAGATGATCTCACGACGCATCAGTTAATTGCGTTCAAGGACCTAACCCCAAGATCACTGAAAGGACCCGACGCGGGACAAGGTAGCTTTGATCCTCGTGAAAGCCGTAGTCGGTTGATCTTGGATGACGGTCTTAGCCAGAAGATCGCGACGATCAATGGCGCAGGAATATCGCTGAACTCCGTTTGGAGCGTGCATGAAGAACTGATGAACGGCAAACTTGTAAGAGTGTTACCGGAGTGGAGCGCGCAGGCAAAGTCTGCGCTCTGGCTCGTATATCCGACGTCTAACGTAATTTCCCTCAAGGTGCGGGTCTTTATGGACTTCCTGCTAGAGAGCATTGCGCGTGGACGCGCTTGGGAGCTTCCGCAGCCTTAACTGGGATATCCATGGATCTGACCACATGTTTGAGCGTCAGACTTTGCGACAGCCGCCTCCAGCTTGCTTCGGCCGTTAATGGTCATTTGGCGTTCGGGCGACGAACGACCGCTTCGTCCGCAGAGCGGACACTCACGCCGCTTCTGGGTACTCAGATGCCGATTGATCTAGTCAGATGTCCGCTTTGAACCCAGAGCGGTCACCAAGATCCTTTGAGTTTAGGGCGACGATTGCCCAAAATCGATTTGTTCAAACGCTCTTAAGTGCTCTTAGCACAACTCATGCCACGACTAGGAGAAGGCAACCGGCATCAGTTGTAATTTCCGGATGGGTCGAGTTGGCGGCTGAAAGCTGCGCGTCACCTGCCCGGATCGTGCGTCCTTCGATCTGGTACGACCCTTCTAGTACGACGGCGTATTCCCATCCCGAATGGGTATGCGCCGGCAGAACGGCTCCGGGAAAGCAGCGCAGAAAGTAAACTCTCTTACCGTCTGGCAATGACGCCGACACTTTGCACCAGACACCCTGTCCCTGATCGATCCAGCGGCCATCCGCTGCCTTCAGGGTTTCTATATCGGAAGTTCCAGGCGTATCGAGCTCGGTCTCGATGTTCATGAACAGGTCGTCAGGGGGCGGCATTGCAGGTGCCGACTCTGAAAGCTCGTTCACAATCTTCGTCACCTCATCATCGCCGTCGGCGATCTCGGGCACCGAACCTGGCAAGACATGCCTGCCATTGTGCTCCAGCACCTGAAGAAGCATCTCCAGTCCGTTTTGATCTTTCTTGGTCATTTCAGCGCCTCCCGCAGGTCCGCAAGGCCGCGCTTCATCCAACTCTTAACCGTGCCAAGCGGCAGGTCTAGTAGGTCGGACAGTTCCGAATGGGTGTACCCCCGATAGTAGCTTAGCAAGATAATCTTTCTGTATTCCGGCCGAAGCCCCGCCAAGGCACGGGTCAGCACAAGTGTATCCAAGGGGGCATCCCCGTCGAGGCGATCATCCGCGATGTCCGGCACATCGTCAGAAAACCGCACGAAACCGCGCGTTCGGTCTGCCCGCAGTCGGTCAATGGCCCGGTTTCGCGCAATGGATGAAATCCAGCCCAAGGGGTTGGCGTTCTCATGACTGAAACGGCCGGACTGACGCCAGACTTGTACATAAACTTCTTGGGCAACCTCTTCCGCCGCTGCCCTGTTCTGTAGGACCGCAAGCACAATCCCGAAGACACGGTGCGATGTCAGATCATAGAACCTCCGGAACGCCGCACGATTTCCCTCGGCACATTCAGAAATGAGATCAAGAAGCCTCTCTCGCAGCTCTCCATCGCAGATCCGATCCGGCTCTGCAGATGTCTCGGAAGTCGGTGTCAGCTGCGCCACGTTCGCCACAATCCCAGCCCTGTTCGTTCCTTCATACTACAGGAACGGAACCGCCGTCGTGGTTGGATGCAGTGCCTTCAAAGATTCATCTCGAATAAAACAGCTTCAGCACAGGGCCAGTCGGAGTGTCACCGCGAAACTCGAGCGGTTCCAACGAAATGGCGAGGCCCGCAAGATCATGAAACTGCGCGACGACCAGATCCGAAGACGAAAGCGCACCGATATGCACTGGGGCTTCGCCAGCCATCGCAAGGCCCCAAAGGTGCCAGACCTTTTCGGCGTGCGGGTTCACCTCTTCAACGATCAGGCGTGCTTTCGCGCTGCCATTTTGGACCTTAAGATGTGCTACCGCCCGACCTGCGGGGTCGAAAAGAATGGTCGGCCCGGACCACAACGAGTAGGCCACCAGAAGCACGATTGCCAAGGCCACAACGGGCGCCAGATGAAATATGCCGTAGCGCCAGGGCCGATCGGGTCTAGCCAGCGGACGTCGTCCCTCAAGATCTCTCTCGATCTTCTCTAGTAGCCCTTCCGGTGGTGTTTCCAGAGGAAGCGCTTGAAGACTTGGGTAGAGCAAGTCTCGTCGCCGTCGCGCGCCCCGTAGGATGAATTTGTGCAGCTTGATGCCTTGTCGTCTCACGCGTGCCCGTTCCAAGTCCGTTCATCTTCTCTGACCAATGGAACGCATTAGGGTTCTCGTCGGGTTTCAAAATCGCCATGACAACATGTTGATCCGCCCCCCTGCATCCGAATTCGAAGGTTCAACGTTCTTTGCAGCATACCTGATTTGAACGAGGGAGACGTCCATGTGGGCCGAACGGATCCAGCACGCGGTAGCCGTGCTACTTACCTTGATCTTAGCCGAGGTCATTGCTCTGGCCGTGGTGTTTAGCGGTCCCGCTCCCGCGCATGAGGCACCGCCCGCACTGATCGATGTGACCCTAGAGGAACAAGATGTTCTCTCTGTCCGGATCAAGGTCGATCTCGCGGGCTTTCTTGCCCGCGCCGATGGCGTTGATCATGAAAAGTATGACGGGCTCGCGCGAGAAACGCTTGTAAGGCGCCTCAACGAGATCCCGGAACATATCACCACCGCCATTTCGGTCGCTGACAAGGACGGCCCGCTTCCCGTCGCAGCCAAGGGCATCGACGCTGACGGACGGCTTGATCTCGTCGTGATCGATGCTCCCCGAAGTCAGAGCATAGAAGTGACCCCTTCAACGGCACTTGGCCCGGCCGTGATCCGCCTCTTCCTTCCCGGATCGGACGTCCCTTATTTCAGTGCCTTTGCGAAGCCCGATGAAGGCACCCCAATCGCCCTTTCAGACGCGCCACGCCCAAGCGCGGCCTCTGTCGCGATCGAATATGTTGTTGCAGGGTTCGACCACATCCTCCCCAAGGGCCTTGATCATATTCTGTTCGTGATCGGCCTCTTTCTCCTCTCTCCGACAATCCGGGCGCTGGCAATACAGGTCAGCCTTTTCACTGCGGCCCACACCACCACCTTGGCCCTTGCGGCCACCGGCCTTGTATCCGTCCCTGCGACCATCGTGGAACCGTTGATTGCGGGCTCCATTGCCTTCATCGCAATCGAGAACATTCTCAAGACGTCGCTCTCGCGCTGGCGACCTTGGGTTGTCTTCGGGTTCGGCCTTCTCCACGGACTGGGCTTTGCAAGCGTGCTTGGCGAATTCGGTTTGCCCACCGGCCAGTTTGCTGTGGCCCTGGTCGCCTTCAATATTGGGGTTGAGATCGGCCAAATCACGGTCCTCGCGGCCTGCTTCATCGCTGTCGCCCTGATCTACCGGCGCCCCTGGTACCGAACCGCAATCTCGATCCCAGCCTCGTTGATTATCGCCGGGATCGGGGTTTTCTGGATGGTCGAGCGGGTTGCCGGAGGCATAACATGAAGCGCGGCCTTGTCCTTGCGGCGACCCTGGCCTTCGCCAACGAGGCTTTCGCCGGAGAGCCAAGATTTGATCCTCTTTCAAAGGAAGAACTGACACGGGTCGTTAGTCTACTTGTAGAAAGCGGGCGCACCAATCGCGACACCCGGATCACCCGCGTCTCTCGTCTTCCCGTGGCGAAAGAAGAAACGCCCAAACGGATCGCCCGCATCGTTGCCCTGTTAGAAGGCCAAAGCACCGAAATAGACGCCGATCTTGAACGCGGCGCGCTCACATTCCGCCCAATTGAAACTGGGTACGCCCCGATCACCAGCAGTGACTGGTCGAGCGCCAATGATGCACTGAGAAAAGACTCACGCTGGATCGAAGCACTGATGAAACGCGGGATTGAAGATCCCGACCATGTCTTTTGCGAAAGCCTTTCTGCGGGTTACTTCCCCGGAACGCGCTCTGCCGAAACCCGCATCATGCGGTTGCCCTGTTACGAAATCTCTGGGGCGACGACACACATTTACGGACGTCCAATCGAAGGGTTGGTTGCAACGATCGATCTGAAAAACAGTGCTGTTCTCGAAATACTGGACGAAGGTCCGCAACCCCTCCCCTCCCCGACCATTCAGCTTCCGATAGAAACTGGTATCGCGCGGGAGCCCACCAACCCTGAAGTGCTTGTTGACGGCCACCGCATCTCCTTCGGTCTCTGGTCGGTGCACGCGTCTATCGACGATCACTTCGGTCTCATCATCAGTGATGTTTCCGTCTTTGACGGCGAGCAACGCCGCCAGATTTTGCACGATGGCCACGTATCCGAAGTCTACGTGCCTTACATGGATCCAACCGAAAGCTGGGCCTTCAGAACC
>CAWUIX010000038.1:0-9865 GCA_963922395.1 uncultured Rhodobacterales bacterium
CGGTACCACCGGAAGAAGACGAACTGACCGACCGCAACAACGCCGCAGTGGTGCAGATCAACGGCGTGCGTGACCGCCTTCGCGTTCTCCTTGTCTCCGGTGCACCGCACCCGGGCGAACGCACCTGGCGCAACCTCCTGAAATCCGACAGCGCGGTGGACCTCGTCCACTTCACCATTCTTCGCCCGCCGGAGAAGCAGGACGGCGTGCCCGTCAACGAGCTTTCCCTCATCGCCTTCCCGACGCGGGAGCTGTTCCTCGAAAAGATCGACGAGTTCGACCTGATCATCTTCGACCGCTACCAACGGCGCGGCATTCTCCCCGCGATCTACCTGGAAAATGTTCGCAACTATGTGGAACAGGGCGGCGCGGTCCTCGTCGCAGCGGGGCCCGACTACGCGACTGCGAACTCTCTCTACCGCTCCCCTCTAGGAGAGATCGTCCCGGGCGCCCCCACAAGCCGCGTGATCGAACAGGGCTTCACGCCACTCGTCACAGATGTCGGCGAACGTCACCCCGTCACCGAAGGGCTGGAAGCCCATTCTCCGCTCGCTGGTCTGGCGCGCGAGGAGGACGAACCGCCCTGGGGCCGCTGGATGCGCCAGATCGATGTCGAGCCGACCTCCGGCCAGACGGTCATGACCGGCGCCAACGACCGCGCGCTTCTGATCCTCGACCGCGTTGGCGATGGCCGTGTGGCGCTCATGGCGTCAGACCACGCCTGGCTCTGGTCGCGCGGATACGAAGGTGGTGGCCCGCAGTTAGAGCTTCTGCGCCGCCTCGCGCATTGGATGATGAAAGAGCCGGAGCTTGAGGAAGAGGCGCTGTCTGTCTCTGCCGCAGGTCAGACCATGACGATCCAGCGCCGCACGCTGTCAGAGACGGCCAATGACGTCGATATCACAGGACCCGATGGAACAACTGTGACGGTACCCTTGGAAGAAGCGCGCCCCGGCCTCTTCACCACAATGCATGATGGCCCAGAAATCGGTCTTTACCGGCTGTCCGACGGGGAGAAGGAAGCCGTCATCGCGCTCGGGCCCGCTGCCCCGCGTGAATTTGAACAGACGATTGCCAGCGGCGCAGTCCTCGAACCGGTGGTGGATCCCCGGCGTGGTGGCATTCTGCCGGTCTCGGCCGGAACCCCGGATGTTCGCCGCGTGCGCGAAGGTCGCCCGGCGGCAGGGCGAGGCTGGATCGGGATCACACCACGCGAGGCCTTCCTAACCGCCGACATCACGATACGCCCGTTCCTTCCGGCCTGGCTCTTTCTGATGCTTGCGGCCAGTCTCGCCATCGGTGCATGGCTCTTCGAGGGCCGCCGGACAGCGGCTGCGAAAGCGCGCCCTTGACCGACTTAAGATCCTGGCAGTGTGAATGGCGCCCGATCCGGCGCCCACCCATCTGTGTTGGTGCTGGCTTCGATAAAGACCTCGGTCATCCCGTCTGGAATCGACACATTGGACAGAGATCGTGTGAAGGGCTGCTCGGTCACGTGAGGGTGTAAGAGTTCCCGCGTGCCCAGAATGGTGCCATCGACCGCCACAACACGCCATCCATCCGCATAGTCATCCCAGCCCGTATCGCCATGACGGAGCGTCACCGAAAAGGTCCAGCCGCCCGAGCCCTGCTTTGCCGTCACACCGACGATCTCGGCGGGATCGGCAAACACGAGGTTTGGAAGGCAAACGAGAGCAAAAGCTGCGGAGAGGGGTCGGATGGATTGGATCATGTGCAGAGCCTAACCTTCGACCCAACCGATTGCATCAGCTGGCACATCCGCTCGCAGCATCGTGACCACCGATGGACCGCCGCGCCGAAAGACGCGCCGCTTGCCAATCGGGCAAATTGGTTATATTATTTTACCAATTGGAGGAGTTGCTCGATGGATATGCCCGCCCCGAATCCAGAGATCCTGGCGAAGAAATCCCGTATTGTCAGCCGCTTGCAGGATGTGCTCCCCAAGGATGCTGTGATTCACGAAGAGACCGAGACTCGTGCCTACGAGTGTGACGCGCTGACGGCCTACAAATGCCCGCCGCTCTGCGCGGTTCTTCCGTCGAATACCGAAGAGGTCTCCGCCGTCCTGAAGATTTGCCACGAGGAAGGCGTCCCCGTCGTACCGCGCGGGTCCGGCACGTCACTTGCTGGCGGGGCTCTGCCGACGGCAGACTCGGTGATCCTCGGCGTCGCGCGCCTGAACGATGTCCTGGAAGCGGATTACGAAAACCGCGTGATCCGGGTGCAGTCGGGGCGCACGAACCTCTCCGTCTCCGGCGCGGTGGAGCATGAGGACTTCTTTTATGCCCCCGATCCGTCTTCACAGCTCGCCTGTGCCATCGCCGGCAATATCGCGATGAACTCCGGCGGGGCGCATTGCCTGAAATACGGCGTCACGACAAACAACCTCCTCGGCGTCACAATGGTGCTGATGGACGGCACGGTCATCGAGCTCGGGGGAGCTCATTTGGATGCCCCGGGCTACGATCTTCTGGGCCTTATCTGCGGGTCCGAAGGCCAGCTTGGTGTCGTGACCGAAGCCACCCTGCGCATCCTCCGCAAGCCGGAAGGGGCACGCCCTGTCCTTATGGGCTTCAATTCTGCCGAAGTGGCCGGCGCCTGCGTCGCCGACATCATCAAGGCCGGCGTTCTCCCGGTTGCAATCGAATACATGGACCGGCTCTGCATTGAAGTGACGGACAAGTTCTCTGGCGCGGGTTACCCCGACTGTGAGGCGCTCCTGATCGTCGAGGTTGAAGGCTCCGAGGAAGAGATCGACGAACAGTTGGGTGTCATCCTCCAGATCGCGCGCAAGCACGAACCGGTGGAACTCCGAGAGAGTAAGAGCCCCGAAGAAAGCGCCAAGATCTGGCTCGGCCGCAAGTCGGCCTTCGGTGCCATTGGTCAGATCAACGATTACATGTGCCTCGACGGAACGATCCCCGTCTCCTCGCTTCCGCATGTTCTGCGCCGCATCGGCGAGATGAGCGAGGAATATGGCCTGCAGGTGGGAAATGTTTTCCACGCCGGCGACGGCAATATGCACCCCCTGATCCTGTTCGATGCGAACAAGCCCGGGGATCTGGAGACTTGCGAAGCGTTTGGAGCCGAGATTCTGAAGCTTTGCGTCGAAGTGGGCGGCTGCCTGACCGGAGAGCACGGCGTAGGGATCGAGAAGCGCGATCTAATGACCGCGCAGTTCTCAGGCGAAGACATGGAAGCGCAGATGCAGGTGAAGGATGTGTTCGATCCCGCCTGGCTTCTGAACCCAGCCAAGGTTTTTCCGCTGCAAGCGACCGAGGCGCGCCGGGCGCAACCCGCACGCGCCGCTTGAACCCCGTGGGCTGTCTGCCCCCGGACCCCCGAGGATATTTTCGGAAAGAAGACAGATGCAGATCCCAAGGGATGAGAGCGATGTTGCGGACGCCCTGAAGGCGGCGACCGCGCCTATACGGATCACCGGGGGCGGGACGCGGCCCATCGGCAATCCGGTCGAGGGGGATGCGTTGTCGACGGAAGGCTTGAGCGGGATCACGCTCTATGAGCCGGGTGCTTTGACCATCGTTGCGAAGGCCGGGACGCCGGTGGGTGAGATCGAGGCGGCCCTGCGGGCCGAAAACCAACGACTGCCCTTTGAGCCCATGGATCACCGCGCCCTTCTGGGCACCGAAGGCGCGCCGACCATTGGTGGTGTGGTCGCGGCTAACGTCTCGGGACCCCGCCGCATTCAGGCGGGCGCCTGCCGCGACAGCCTGATCGGTGTGCGGTTTGTCGATGGGGTGGGAACCGTGCTGAAGAACGGTGGCCGGGTGATGAAGAATGTAACCGGCTATGATCTCGTAAAGCTGATGGCCGGAAGCTACGGCACGCTCGGGGTGTTGACCGAGGTGTCGTTCAAGGTGCTTCCCACGACCGCAGCGACCGGGACCGTCCTGATCGACGGGCTGGATGTCGGAACAGCGGTGCAAGCGATGAGTACGGCCCTTGGCTCGCCATACGAAGTGACCGGCGCCGCTCACGGACCGCTTGGTCCGGATGGGGCGGCATTGACCATGATCCGGATCGAAGGGTTTGAGAGTTCCGTCACCTATCGCGGTGGCGAATTGCAGCGCGCCCTTTCGCATCTGGGCGGGGATCTGAGCTTTGAAACCGATCCCGAGGTGGGCGCCGAGCTTTGGTCCACGGTGCGCAACGCTTCAGTGTTTCAGGGGACCGACGAAGATGTCTGGCGCCTGTCCGTGAAGCCGACCGACGCACCGAAAGTCGCGGAGGCACTGGATGACGCGCGTCTTCTTTTCGATTGGGGCGGCGGGTTGATCTGGGCCGGGGTCGCGCCGGGCACTTATCTCTGGTCCGCCCTGGCCGGGATCGACGGACATGCCACCTTGGTCCGCGCTGCTGCAGACATCCGCAAAGCGCTCGGCGCCTTCCACCCGGAACCGGCGCCGGTCGCCGCGCTCTCCGAAGGGCTAAGGCGTAAGTTTGATCCCCGGGGTATCCTGAACCCCGGGCTGATGGGGTAGGCTATGCAAACGAATTTCACCGAGGCGCAGCTGGCCGATCCTGCGATCCAGCGCTCGAACGAGGTCTTGCGCACCTGCGTCCATTGCGGGTTCTGCACGGCGACCTGCCCGACCTATCAGGTACTGGGCGATGAGCTCGACAGCCCAAGGGGGCGGATCTACCTGATCAAGGACATGCTGGAAAACAACCGCCCGGCGGATGCCAAGACGGTGAAGCATATCGATCGCTGCCTGTCTTGCCTTGCCTGCATGTCCACCTGTCCCTCAGGCGTACACTACATGCATCTCGTCGACCACGCGCGCGCCTGGATCGAAAAGACCTACACCCGACCACCGATGGAGCGCCTGCTGCGCTGGACGCTGGCGCGGATCCTTCCGTACCCGGGGCGCTTCCGGCTGGCCCTGTTCTTCGCCAAGATCGGACGGCCCTTCGCGTCGCTGATGCCGGATCCTCGGCTGAAGGCAATGTTGGAGATGGCGCCGAAGCAGGTGCCGCCTGTCAGCGCAAATGACGACCCGCAGACGTTTGCCCCCCGCGGCGACCGAAAGTTCCGCGTCGCGCTGATGACGGGATGCGCGCAAAAGGCGCTGAACACCGATATCAATGACGCGACCATCCGGCTTCTGCGCCGGCTTGGATGCGAGGTGGTCATTGCCGAAGGCATGGGATGCTGCGGCGCGCTGGTCCATCACATGGGCAAAGAGGATGAAAGCCACGCCACCGCAGCCCGCAATATCCACGCCTGGATGGCAGAGGACGCGAAAGACCCGTTGGATGCGATTGTCATCAACACGTCTGGGTGTGGAACGACGGTCAAGGATTACGGGCATATGTTCCGCAATGACGCCCTGGCCGAGGATGCCGCGCGCGTTTCCGAGCTGGCGATGGATGTCTCTGAATTGCTGATCAAGATCGCGAAATCGGACCCCGACGGGCCGCTCTCCGCCAAGAACAGCCGAATCCCGGAGATGGAGACCATGCGCGTGGCCTATCACGCCGCCTGTTCCCTGCAGCACGGTCAGCAGATCAAGACCTATCCCAAGGACCTTCTGAAGAAAGCTGGGTTTGAGGTTGTGGAACCCCGCGACAGCCATCTCTGCTGCGGCTCGGCGGGCACCTACAATCTGATGCAGCCTGAAATTTCCAAAGAGCTGAAATCGCGCAAGATCAAGACCTTGGAAGAACGGAACCCCGATATCATCGCCGCCGGCAATATCGGCTGCATGATGCAAATCGGGTCAGGAACCGGTGTCCCCGTGGTCCATACCGTGGAACTCCTTGACTGGGCGACTGGGGGGCCAAAGCCACGGTCGCTCGATGATCCGTACGACCCGGCTATTCCGATGCTCCGATAGGGGCCATAATCCTGCCCAACCCGCGCGGTATAGGGAACGCGGGGTTCGGGAAGGGTATAGATATGCGTGCGTTACATGCGCTGGGCCTGGCGGCAACGCTGGCCTGCCTTGGGGGAACACCGGGATGGAGCGATGATGCGTCAGAGCTCCGTTCACTTGTCACAGCCGACGACACCAAGGGGTGGGAGGCTGTGGGTCGGCTGGAAATTGGGCGCACCGGGTTTTGCACGGGCGCATTGATTGCGCCGGACATCGTCCTGACCGCCGCACACTGCCTCTACGATGCTGTCACCCTGGACCGTGCCGCAGACAGCGAGATCGAATTCCTCGCCGGCTGGCGCAACGGGCGCGCGACCGCCTATCGCTCGGTGCGCAAATCCGTGGTCCATCCCGACTATGAATACAGCGGCCCGACGGGCGCCGACTACGTTGCCGAAGACATCGCGCTTCTTCAGCTGAGCCGCCCAGTGAAGAATGGCTCCGTCACGCCCTTTGCAACGGCCAAGCGCCCGCGCAAAGGCGACGAGATCGGGGTCGTCAGCTATGCCCGCAACCGATCCTCGCGCCCTGCGCTGCAGGAGGTCTGCCATGTGCTGGGCCGTCCCGCCGGGACACTGGTGATGTCCTGCGACGTCGATTTCGGGTCCTCTGGCGCCCCGGTCTTCAAGATGGTCGAGGGCGAGGCAAAGATCGTCTCGGTCATCTCCGCCAAAGGCGAAATCAACGGACGTCCCGTGTCCCTGGGTGCGCGCCTCGGTCAAAACCTCCTTGAGCTTCAGGTTGCCCTCGAGAAGGGCCAGCCCGCCCAATCGGTTGCTAAGAAACCGGCCATCCGTAAAGCGCCCGAGAGCATTCCAACCGCCTCGGACGGGGCGAAGTTCCTCCGCCCATGAGAGCCCTCGCAGTCTGCCTTGCGTTTCTTGCGCTGGTCGCGCCTGCCACGGCCCAGACCTCCGATCCGGAATCCCTGACCGACCGCTCGGATATCCTCGGATGGGAAGGCGTCGGACGGCTCGACACCGGCGACCGCGGGTTCTGCAGCGGCGTCCTGATCGCGCCCACACGGGTCCTGACCGTCGCCCATTGCCTCTTTGACGGCACCAGCAAGGAACGACTGGACCCCACGTCCATGACATTCCACGCAGGTTTTCGAGACGGTGACGCGGTTGCCAGCGCCTCTGTCGCCCGCGCAGTCGTCCGGCCCGCCTTCGATCCCGAAGACAAGGATTCTGCGCGATATCTGGAGAACGACTTGGCGCTCCTGGAGCTGAAGGACCCGATCCCGGCAACAACGGCCGACCCGTATGAGGTCGCACCGGCCCCGACGACGGGCTCCAGCGTCACGGCACTCTCCTATGGCCACGGGCGCGACAACACGGTGTCGCTCGACGCCGACTGCCTCCTTGTCGCGAAGGGGTCCGGCATCATGGCCTTCTCCTGCAAAGGAACGCCGGGCGCATCGGGTGCGCCAATCTTTGACACATCCGGACAATACCCACGCATCGTTTCTCTCATCTCAAGTGGCGGACCGTTCGAAGGACAGCCAGCTGTGTTCGGTGCCGCCCTGCCACAAGCAGTCGCGCAGCTCGAGCGCGCGTTTCGCACGGGCGATGGCGTCTGGCCAAAGTCGCTGCCCTCCGCGCGCAGGATTGGTGGGAGCGAGCGTTCGGCAGGCTCGGCCCGGTTCGTAAAGCCGTAGCGCGCCCTTGACGGGCACGGATGACGGACAGCACTGTCTCTGACATGGGTATCCGGCGTTTTCTCCTAATAGTTTCGGCGCTCACAGTTCTGGCGCAAACAGCGGTCGCCCAAACCCCGCCGCTCATCGCCAGCGTCGGAAAGCTGATCCGGGATGAAAAATCTGACTGCAGCGCGGTCCTGATCGGACCAAACCTTGTGCTGACGGCGGGTCACTGCCTTTCGGGGAGAAAGCTCATCACCGAAGGCGGCGAGCACGAAATCCGCTTTCAGACGGGCGCCTATCCCGGCCACCCGGCGAAAGAGTTCCGGGCTGTCGCCCGCGCCATTCACCCGCTCTTTCGCGCCTCGGGCCAACGGGACAGGACAGGCGCGGGAACCGATATCGGCCTTCTTCAACTGGCCGAGGACGTGCCCGAGACGACAGCAAGACCCATCCCGATAGGGGAGCCGCTGGCCGAAGGGGACAAGGCGATCCTTGCGACCTATCCCGGTGGTGCAGGCCCCCGTGCGCGGGAGCGGTCCTGTACGGTGGAAGAACGGGTAAAGGCGCAGCTTCGACTGCTCTGCACGGTCCGTCCCGGCGAATCCGGCGGGGCCGTCCTATCCATCACCGACAACGGGCCCACGGTTTCGGGCGTTGTATTCGCCTCAGCAAAGGATGGGCGTCAGCCCTACGCCTTTGCCGTCGATGTCCCGGCACGGCTTATGCAACTGCGTGCAGTTTCCGGGTTTTGATCCCCTTGAAGCTGAGATTTCCGCTTCCTACCTAACCGACGTCGGACGCCGAATTCGGGTCTGATGTATCGAAAGCCGCAATCGTCCAGAAACGGAGATTGCGCCACATGTTATCGCTCAATGGAGGATGACCCATATGCGAACCTTTGATCTTGCACCGCTTTACCGTGCAACCGTCGGCTTTGATCAGATGGCCGACCTGATGGACCGGGTGCTTGCCGATACCGGCACCGCCACGACCTATCCCCCCTACAACATTGAAAAAACCGCCGATGATGCCTGGCGCATCTCGATTGCGGTCGCTGGCTTTTCTGAGGAAGACCTCGCCGTCGAAGTCCGCGAAAATGCGCTCGTCGTCGCTGCCAAGAAAGGCAAGGAAGACGGCAGCAAGACCTACCTTCACCGCGGCATCGCAAACCGCGCCTTCGAACGCCGCTTTACGCTGGCCGACCACGTGCGCGTCACGGGCGCAAGCCACGTGAACGGCATGCTGAACATCGATCTTGCGCGTGAGGTGCCAGAGGCCCTCAAACCACGCCGGATTGAAATCGCGAACGGCGATACGCTTGAGGCGAAAGCGGTCGAAACCGCTTAAGGCTCAGAATTGAACAACGGCAAACGCCCCCGCCGATCTGGTGGGGGCGTTTCTCGTTCAGATCTTCGGATCTAACGAGACAAGACCTCAGCCAGGCGCATCAGATCGATGACCTCCGCGCGATAGCCAAAGGGGTCCTCTCCCCGCGCCCCGGTCGCGAGAGCAATTGCGTCATCGTACCCCCAGCCGCGCACATAGTCGCTTCCGCGCAAGAGCTGTCCAAACCCGGCAATCGCCGCGGAAAACTGGACCTCCTCACTCACCGCGCCCGGCGCCGTCGCAGAGATCGGGGTCTCGATCAGGACGCTCGACGCCTCACCCGGCGATTTGTACCGCATCTTCAGGAACCCAAGCTCCGAGGCGTCGCCGGACAATGCCTGCGCCTCCCCATAACGCAGGGGTGTATTCCGCACGCCCTCAGACCCGACCCGAGCAATCTCGTAGATCGCGGTCACCTGACGACCGGCCCCAATCTCGCCCGCATCGACCGCGTCATTGTTGAAATCCTCACGCCGCAGGGCCCGCGTCTCGTACCCGATCAACCGGTACTCCGCGACGACCGCCGGATTGAACTCCACCTGGATCTTCACATCATCGGCAATTGGGAACAGCGCGCCGGTCAGCTGGTCCACCAGAACCTTCCGCGCCTCCGACAACGTGTCGATATAGGCCGCCGTGCCATTCCCGTTCTGGGCCAGCGCCTGCATCGTCGCATCGTCCAGATTGCCACGCCCAAAGCCCAGGACGGAGAGGTAGGTTCCACTGTCCCGCTTCTCTGCGATGAAGGTCTTCAGGGCTTCAGGATCCGACAGCCCCACATTGAAATCCCCATCGGTCGCCAGGATCACACGCGTGACCTCGCCCGCCTCCGCCATCTCCTCGGCCGTCGCGTAGGCCTGCAGCAACCCGGCCTGACCCGCGGTGGATCCGCCGGCCTCCAGCCGCTCCAGCGCAG
>CAWUIX010000039.1:0-9838 GCA_963922395.1 uncultured Rhodobacterales bacterium
GGAGCGCGCTGCGCGGGAAGCTGCACGCGGGCGGGAAACGGCAGAGGCCGCGCTTCCGCCGCTGCGTGAGGAGGCGTCGATTGCGGCGGCTGTTTTGCAGCGGCTGACAGTAGAGCGGGACCGGCTGTCTGATGAAGAGACCCGTGCCCTGGGTCAGATCGAGACGCTGGAGGCGCGGATCGCGCAGCTTGCGCGGGATATCGAGCGCGAAGAGGCGCTTGGCCATGATGCGGGCGAGACGATTGCGCGGCTTGAGGCCGAGGCAGAGGAGCTGGCCGCAGAAGGCGAGGGCGAAGAAGAGCGGATCGAGGTTGCGTCCGGCGCGGCGCGCGAGGCGGCTCAGGTTCTGCAGGACCGGGAGTCCGACTTCGCCCGGAAGACCGAGGATCTGGCACGACTGGCTGCTCGACACCAGTCGGCGCAACGACTTCTGGAAGATGCGACTGCTGCGGCGGAACGAGGGGATGCGGAGGCACAGAGAGCCGAGGCTGCGGCCCGTGATGCACAGCAGAAGGAGGTAGAGGCCGCGACCGCGTTCGAGGCGGCGGAGGCCGATCTGAAGGTCGCGACCGAGGCGGCTGCTGACGCAGAGGCGACCCTGACGGCAGCAGATGATGCCCGTGGGGAACTTCAGGCTAAGGAAGCGGAGGCGCGTGCCGGTCGGTCAGAGGCCGAGGGCGAGGTCAGCGCGCTGAAGGCCGAGGTTGCGGCGCTGGCGCGTCTTGTAGACCGGGATACCGCGGAAGGCGGCCAGGTTCTGGACCTCCTGCGCGTGGAAGGTGGGTATGAAAAGGCGCTGGGCGCCGCGCTTGCCGATGATTTGCGGGCGCCCGAGATTGCGGCAGATGAGGCAACCGGGTGGGCGCGTCTGCCAGTATATCCGCAGCCGCAGCTTTTGCCAGAAGGGATCGCGGCGCTCACCAATCACGTCAGTGTGCCGGAGGTTCTGGCCCGCAGGTTGAGCCAGGTCGGGCTGGTGGAGCGCGCCGAGGGTGCGCGCCTTCAGTCCGAGTTGAAACCCGGGCAACGGCTGGTGAGTTTGGAGGGCGACCTCTGGCGCTGGGACGGGTTCCGCACGGCTGCGGATGAGGCACCGTCGGCTGCGGCGCTGCGCCTGAAACAGCTGAACCGGCTTCAGGAATTGAAGCAGGATCTGGAGGAGGCGACGGCGCGTGCGTCGGGTGCAACGCAGGCCCATGAGCATCTGAAGGTGCGCCTCAAAGAGGTGACCGAAGCAGATGCGGCCGCGCGAGAGGCGCGGCGGGCCGCCGACCTGCGGGTCACGGATGCCAGCCGGGCCGTGTCGAAGGCGGAAGCCGAGCGGTCGATTTCAGCAGGGAAACTTGAGAGTGCGCGGCTGGCCGCGAGCCGCCACGGGGATGAGGCAACCGCCGCCCGGGCGCGCATGCGAGAGGACCAAGGGGCGTTGGACGAGCTTGGCGATATCACAGGGGCGCGGGAGGCGGTTGAAGATCTGCGTGTGACGGCCGAGGCGGCGCGGATGACGATGATGACCCGCCGGTCCGAGTTCGATGAATTGCGGCGCGCGGCAGAAGACCGGGCCAAGAGATTGCAGGCGATTTCCACCGAGGCGCAGACCTGGAAAACGCGTGCGGAGACGGCAGGCACCCGTATTGCAGAGCTTCGGAGCCGTCAGACGGCGTCAGAGGAAGAATTGGGCGCGGCGCGCGGGAAACCTGCCGAGCTGGAAGAGGCCCGATCCCGTTTGACGGGCGAGATCAGTACAGCGGAGCAGCGGAAGGCGCAGGCGGAAGATGCGCTGTCCACTGGCGAGGGGGCACTGCGCCGAGCGACGGAAGAGGAACGGCGGACAGAGCGTGCGGCGTCGGATGCGCGCGAGGCACGGGCTGCAGGCGAGGCGCGGGCCGAAAGTGCGCGCGAGGCGGTTCAAGCAGCCGAGATGCGTTTGCGAGAGGATCTGAACGAGACGCCGCAGTCTCTCTTGGAGAAGCTCGAAACAGACCCCGATCAGATGCCTGCCGCCGACAAGGTTGAAGCGGATGTAGCGCGGCTGAAGCGTCAGCGAGATGCACTGGGTGCTGTGAACCTCCGGGCCGAGGAGGATGCGAAGGGCGCCGAAGAAGAACACGAGACGCTCGTTCGGGAGAAGGCGGATCTTGAGGGCGCGATCCGGACGCTCCGATCCGGGATTGCGAGCCTCAACCGGGAGGGGCGGGAGCGCCTTCTGACCGCGTTCGAACAGGTGAACAGCAATTTCTCGATGTTGTTTACGCATCTCTTCGGCGGTGGTGAGGCGAAACTGGTGATGGTCGAAAGCGACGATCCGCTGGATGCCGGTCTGGAGATCATGTGTCAGCCACCTGGCAAAAAGCTTGCAACGCTCAGCCTGTTGTCCGGCGGGGAACAGACATTGACGGCGCTGGCGCTGATCTTTGCGGTGTTCCTGGCGAACCCGGCGCCGATCTGTGTGCTGGACGAGGTCGACGCGCCCTTGGACGATGCCAACGTGAACCGGTTCTGTGACCTTTTGGATGAGATGACGCGTCGCACGGATACGCGGTTTTTGATCATCACACACCACGCCGTGACGATGGCGCGCATGGACCGGCTGTTTGGTGTGACGATGGGCGAGCAAGGCGTCAGCCAGCTGGTCTCGGTCGATTTGAAGAAAGCAGAAGCACTGGTGGCTTAAGGCAAGGGTCGCTTAACCAAGACGCGATAGATCCCGAACAAATCGGGGCGATCAAGAGGACGAGCATGCGGGAAGCATTGGCAGTGGCCATCGCAATGATGGTGCTGGCCGTGGCAGGCAATGAGGGGGGCGAGGCGGCACGGCTGCCCTCGGATTTCTCGGGCGAGGGGGCCCTGTTCACGGTCTTCTGATGGGGCTCCTGGCGGGATGGCATGCTAGCTGTCGCGCATGAGACAGATCATTACTTTCGCGGCGCTCCTAGCTGCTCTATCTGTACCGGTCTTTGCCCAGGGCATACGGTCCAGCGATACGTTATTGTCCGAACAGGACACGATGGACCAGTTGTCCGGCCAGGTTGTGCAGTTCTTTGATGGCTCGAAGGCGCGCTATGGCTCTGATGGGTCCTATGCCTACACCTACACGGATGACCAGGAACCCTTTGTTGGCACATATTCCGCCGCTGAGGGTGGTGAGGTCTGCGTAACGTTCGACAACGGGTTCTCACGCTGCGATACCTTTGTCCTCTCGGGGGACCGGCTGACACTGATCATCGAAGACGGGACGCGGTTCCCGGTGCAACGGGTTGCTCCGATCACACAATGAAGTCGCGTGGACTTTAGAGCCGGCTCAGAAGCTCTCGCGTGGGCCAAGCATCGGCGGGCAGGCCTAGACGAGCCTGCTCTTTCTGGACTGCATTTCGGGTCATGCGCCCGAGAATTCCGTCCACGCCGCCCACATCGTGCCCGCGTGCGCTGAGCTTCTGCTGGAGTTGCTTCATTTCCGCTTCGGACAGGGGCGCGGTGGGTGAACCTGCGTCGAAAACGGGGGCGCCCTCGAGGCGGTTTGCGAAATAGGCTGCTGTCATCACGTAGACGAAGCTTTTGTTCCACTCAAAGTAGACCTCAAAATTCGGGTAGGCGAGGAAGGCCGGGCCGTTCCGTCCTTCAGGGAGGAGGACCGAGGCCGGAAGGTTCGATGGTCCCAGACGGGCGCCGCGACCCTGAATACCCAGACGCTCCCATTCCTTGACGGTCTTCTTCGTTTCCAGCCCCGTGCTCGACCAGTCGAATGAGGACGGGATTTCGATCTCCTGAAGCCAGGGCTCATTCGGACGCCACCCCAGGCGGGACAGCATGTGAGCCCCTGACATCAGCGCGTCATTTGCGGAGGTCTTCAACGTGACATGGCCGTCGCCATCCCCGTCAATCCCCGCTTCGATGATGTCGCCCGGCAGCATCTGGACCATGCCGATTTCACCAGCCCAGGCGCCGGTCGTGCGCACAGGGTCCAGGTCGCCGCGTCGATAGAGCTCCAATGCGGAGAAGACCTGCGGCCGGAATAGATCTGGCCGGCGGCAGTCGTGGCTGAGGGTGAGGAGGGCGTTGACCGTGTTGAAGTCGCCTTGAACCGCACCGTAATCGGTTTCAAACGCCCAGAACGCCAAAAGCACGCCACGCGAGACCCCCCAACGCCGTTCAATCTCATCAAAGACCGGGTCATATCGCTGTGCATTCCGCTGTCCGTTCTGGACGCGGTTCTGGCTGATCAACCGTCTGGCGAACTGTGTGAACGGCATCTGAAAGATGCCTTGCGCGCGATCGGCCCGGATCACCGCCGGATCCTGGCGCGCGTTCGCGAAGAAGCGGTCCACAGTGCTGCGGTCGTAACCCTGAGACAGCGCCTCTGCCTTCATCCGGGACACGAAATCACCGAAGGTGCCGCCGCAGGCGACAGAGGCGACGGCGGGTGTCCCGAGACACATCAGAACAGAAAGAAGCGCGAGGTGACGGACTGATCTCATGGGGCCTCCGAACCGGTTGGGGCGAGCCTATTCGATGCGCGTGTGGTTTCAATGAAGATTGCACGCGCGTTGAAATTTCAGGCGAAAATCGGCCCGTTAACCCTTTTTTCGGTTCCGTTAACCATTGGTTAAGAGATTCGGATGCAATTGGCTCAACATAAGAACGAAAGCGCCCGGAAAAGGGCCTTGAAAGTGCGGATCACATGGAAGTCTTAATCGTCGAAAGCGATACAGGTTTATCCACCGTCTGGCGGATGCACCTCAAACGGCAGGGGGCCGATGTCTCGGTCGCAGCGTCCCAAGCCCAAGCGGTTGAGTTCCTGCAATTCCACGCGCCCCAGGTGATCGTCCTTAGTCTGGACCTCGAAGAAGGGAGCGCCCTGGCGGTCGCGGACTTCGCCAGCTACCGCCATCCGGACACCCGGGTCATCTTTGTGACCCGGACAGGCTTCTTCTCGGATGGCTCGATCTTTAGCCTTGTTCCGAACACGGCGGCTTTCCTGCCAGCGGCGACGCGGCCCGAGGACCTGGCCGCGCTGGTGGAACACCACGGCCAGGCGGTCGGCTGATCATGCGGCTGTTCTCACCATTTGCGCGCGGCCATGGGGCTCGGTCCAGTCGAGCACCGGGTTCACCGGGATGATCCGGTGGGGGTTAATGCTGTCGTGGCTGTAGTGATAATGCCGGACGATGTGATCAAAATTCACGGTCTCTGCCACGCCCGGCCACTGGTAGAGCTCGCGCGTGTAAGCCCAGAGATTTGGGTAGTCGATCACGCGGCGCCGGTTGCACTTGAAGTGCAGGTGATAGACGAGATCGAACCGGAAGAGCGTCGGCACAAGGCGCCAGTCCGCTTCGGTGATCCGATCTCCCATGAGATACCGGTTCTGGCTTAGGCGATCCTCTAGCCAATCCATCGTGTCGAAGAGTTCACCCACCGCTTCATCATAGGCGCCCTGCGATGTGGCGAAGCCGGATTTGTAGACGCCGTTGTTAAGCGTGGAATAGATCCGGGCGTTCACGGTTTCGATCTCGTCGCGCATCGCCTCTGGCCAATAGTCGTCGGTGTCTCCTGTGAGCCCGTCAAAGGCCGAATTGAACATCCGGATGATTTCAGAACTTTCGTTCGAGACGATCGTTTCGCGCTTTTTGTCCCAAAGGATCGGAACGGTGACGCGGCCGGAGGTGTTTTGATCGGACTTCAGGTAGATCTCTCGGAGGAAGTCAGAGCCGTAGAGAGTGTCGCCGGTCGCGCCAGGGAAATCTGTTGCGAACGTCCAACCATCGGACAGCATATCCGGGTGAACCACGGAGACGGTGATCAGATCTGTCAGGCCCTTTAATGCCCGGAAGATCAGGGTTCTGTGCGCCCAAGGGCAGGCATAGGAGACAAAGAGATGGTAGCGCCCGGCCTCGGCCGGAAACCCGCCTTCGCCCGAGGGGCCCGGAGCGCCATCCGGGGTGATCCAGTTGCGGTACTTTGCGTTCGATCGGACGAATTTTCCGCCCGACGACTTTGTATCATACCATGTGTCGTGCCAGACGCCGTCTACCAGTTGTCCCATGTCATCCTCTCGGTTCGGTTGCCTCAGGACATAGAGCGTGTGCCATTCGGGGAAAACGCCCACCCCTGCAGAGGCGTGGTGCCCCTGTGCACAGGTCGGTTTGCGCTGAATTGGCGACACTCCTGTGGAAACTGGCCAAATTGTTTCCTGTTTTCAGGGGTTTCGAGAAGAATCGCTTGATTTGTAAAAGAATCGGTCCACCCTCGCCTCTGCTGCTCGGGGGAGTCAGGACATGTCGGAATACTTGCCGAAAGAGGTGCGTGCGGGGCTGGAGCTTGCGCGCAAGTCACATCGGAAGAAGGCCTCGCGGCTGAAAGTGCGCGTGGGCGACCAGGACTTTGCGATCCTTCGCTATTGGGAAGATGGGTTTTCGGTTGATCCCGACGAGGCGGCGCATCTGCGGGGGTTTGTCGATGTCTATGATGGGGCTGAGCATCTGTCGCAATGCCTGATCGTTGCCTCCTCGGAAGAGGCGGGTGAGATGGTTTACGAGTTCAAACGCTCGACACCTGCCCTGGACCATGCGCCCGAGGATTATGAGATCGATCGCAATGCGCCTGTAGCGCTGATCGGGCGCGACTAACCCTTACTGAAGATCGTTGAACGCGGAGTGGAGGCGGCGCACCGCCTCCTCAACGCGCGCGTGCTGTGTCCCGATATTGAAGCGCAGACAGGTCGCACCGCCCGGCCCGAATGTTGTACCGTGCTGTGCGGCGATGCCAGCCTGTCCTTCCACGCGGGTGCGTATTTCGTCCATCGACATTCCGGTGCCTGAGAAATCCACCCAGGCGAGGAAGGTTGCTTCCAGAGGTGTCGATACGAGGCCGGGGATCTCGGCAATCCCTGCGTCGAAGGTGCGGCGGTTCTCGTCGAGATAAGCGATTTGCGCGTCGGCCCACGCGGCACCTTCCGGGCTGTAGGCCGCGGTGGCCATGACGACGCCCATCGTGTTGGGTTGCTGCTTCAGGGCGACCATACGTTTCTTGAACGGTTCGCGCAGCTCCGGGTCGGGGATGATAATGTTTCCGATGCGCATACCGGCGATGTTGAACGTCTTCGACGCGGCGGTCAGGACGATAGTACGCTCGCGGGCCCCGTCGATCTGGATCGTGGGGATGAAGGTGGAGCAGGGATAGACGAGGTCCTGATGGACTTCGTCCGAAACGAGGATCAGATCGTTTTCCCGTGCAAAGGCAACGAGGCTTTCAAGGTCTTCTTGGGTCCACACCCGGCCCACGGGGTTATGCGGCGAGCATAGGAGAAGGATCTTCTCGTCTCCACGCAACTGGGCCTGGGCGGCGTCCAGATCCATCTCGTAGCGCCCGTCGTCGCGCCGAGCCAACTCGACCTGCACGGGTCTGCGGCCTGCGTTCTTAATCGTGACTTCGAACTCATGGTAAACCGGGTTGAACGTCACGACGCCGTCGCCGGGGTCGGTGTATGTGTCCAGGATCAGGGCGATGCCATTGCAGAGACCTGTGGCGGTAAAGATGCTTGCGGTGTCGGGCCGCCACCCGTGCCGGTTCTCCATCCACCAGACGATGGAGTTCAGGTAGGCGTCGACATCGAACCCGTATCCAAAGATCCCGTGGTCGACCATGCGCCGGGCGGCATCCAGGACGAACTCGGGCGCCTCAAAGTCGGTGTCCGCGATCCACATCGGGATGTTGTCTTCTGGCACACGAAAGAGCTTGCTGGCGCGGTCCCATTTGACACTGAAACTGCCATGCCGGTCGGTGAGTTTGTCGAAGCCCATGAATCCTCCGCAGGATAACTCGCGAGACCCTAGTCCGTTCCGCCGCCATCGCAAGCCGATTGCAGCCCCGGGCCACCTCGCCTAAATGACCTTTATGGCACTGAAGGAAATCCTAATTCACCCGGACCCGCGCCTGAAGAAGGTCGCCGATCCCGTGGAAGATATCACACCCGAGCTGCGCAAGCTTGCGGATGATATGCTGCAGACGATGTACGAGGCCCCGGGCATCGGCCTCGCCGCGCCGCAGGTGGGTGTGCTGCAGCGCTTGCTGGTGATGGACTGTGTCAAAGAGGAGGGGGCGACGCCCCGTCCTATGATCCTGATTAATCCGGCAGTGACCTGGGCGTCGGACGAGCAAAGTGTCTATGAAGAAGGGTGTCTCTCGATCCCCGAGCAATTTGGGGATGTGGAGCGCCCCGCCGAGGTGACGGTGCAATGGACGGACATTGATGGTCAGCCTCAGGAAGAGACCTTCGATGGTCTTTGGGCGACCTGCGTGCAGCATGAGATTGATCATCTGAACGGGAAGCTCTTCATCGATTATCTGAAGCCGCTCCGCCGCCAGATGATCACGCGGAAGATGGTCAAATTAAAGCGCGAGCGGGCCCGGGCGTGACGGTGCGGCCGATCCTGCATTGGCCGGACCCTATTCTGAAGCGGCGGGCCGACCCGGTTTCCGGTGTAGACGCAGAGATTCAAAGCATCTGGACCGACATGGTCGACACGATGGAGGCGATGCCGGGTGTCGGGTTGGCTGCGCCCCAGATCGGAGTTTCCTTGCGATTGTGTGTGGTCGATGCGTCGGACGAACGGGGCAAGGCCATTCGCATGGCGAACCCCGAAATCATCGAGGAGTCCGAGGAGCTGAGTCCCTACCCCGAAGGGAGCCCTTGCCTGCCCGGTGTGTCGGCCGAAATTAAGCGCCCGGCGGTGGTTACCGTTCGTTTCCTTGACGAGACCGGGGCGGAGCGAGAGCAAACGCTTGATGGTGTCTGGGCCACGAGTGTCCAGCATCAGATCGACCATCTGGAGGGGCGACTTTATATCGAACGGCTGAGCCGGACGAAGCGTGAAATGCTGCTAAAGCGCGCCCGGAAACTGGCGCGATGAAGCTGGTGTTTATGGGCACGCCGGAGTTTTCGGTTCCGGCGCTCGACGCGCTTCACGACGCGGGCCATGAGATCCTCGCTGTCTATTCTCAGCCGCCGCGACCGGCGGGCCGTGGGAAGAAGGAGCGCCCGAGCCCTGTGCATGCGCGCGCTGAGGCCCTGGGGTTACCGGTTCGAACGCCTGTGAGTTTGAAGGATGCGGCGGCGCAGGAGGCGTTTGCAGGTCTGAAGGCGGACGTGGCAGTTGTCGTGGCCTACGGGCTTATTCTGCCGCAGGCGGTTTTGGATGCGCCAGGGCGCGGGTGCCTCAACATCCACGCGTCGCTTCTGCCGCGTTGGCGTGGCGCGGCGCCGATCCATCGGGCCATCCTCGCGGGTGACGCCGAAACCGGGGTTTGCATCATGCAAATGGAGGCAGGACTGGATACAGGTCCGGTTTTGATGAAGCGCAGCCTGCCGATCGGACCCGAGGAGACGACCGCCGATCTGCACGACCGGTTGTCGGATTTGGGGGCGAGTTTGATTGTGGAGGCGCTTGGCCATTTGGACGATCTGGAGCCTACGGTGCAGCCCGAGGATGACGTTACCTACGCCAACAAGATCGACAAGGCGGAGGCCCGGATCGATTGGGCTCAACCGGCGGAAACGGTGGACCGGCAAATCCGCGGGCTGTCGCCCTTCCCCGGTGCCTGGACAATGTTGAACGGCAAGCGCCTGAAGCTTCTACGCTCCCGCCACACAGAGGGCAGTGGGGCTCCGGGTCAGGTTCTTGGCGGGTTTCGCGTTGCGTGCGGATCGGGCGCCATTGAGGTGCTTGAAGCACAGATTGAGGGGCGTGGGCGCCAGGATGCCGAGGCCTTTCTGAACGGTACGCCGCTCCCCCCCGGCATGATACTTGGAGGATAGACCGTGTTTCCAACCTTGATAGGCACC
>CAWUIX010000040.1:0-9734 GCA_963922395.1 uncultured Rhodobacterales bacterium
CTCTCGATCCACGGCAAGGGCGCCGCCCGCTGGCAAGCGGTTCTTGTCAGCCATCCGAATGACAAGGCCACCGGCTTCGCGCATCTCCCAATGGAGAAGCCCAACCGCGTTCTGTTCGTGATCGTCGGACCGGAACGAATTGGAACACACCATTTCGGCCAGATTGCCGGTCTTATGCGCGAAGGTCCCGACCTTGGGGCGCATCTCGTGAATGGTCACGGACACGCCCGCTTCGGCCGCTTGCCATGCAGCCTCAGACCCGGCCATCCCGCCGCCGATAATGTTCAACTCGCTCATGCGCCGGGAGATAAGCCATGCGCGCACCGGAGAAAAGGGGCGCGATGGTGCAGAGAGGTCAGAACAAGCCGCGCTGAACCAGGGGGCGGATTGGATCCGGGCGGCGGAAGGGACGGGTTTCCGGCCCGCCGCGGCGTGTGTTACCAAGCTCGAACACGATGCCCGCGCGGACGGTTGTCTCCGCTTGCGACCCCGCCAATCCGGCCAGATCGTCCTGCGCGAGTTCGGCATAGACACCCCAGGCCTGCCCGGAGGGCTTATAAGTCAGGCCAACGCGCCCCTCATACCCGGTGGCGTTCAGGTCAATTTCGTCGAATTCGCTCAGGGTCACCCCAGCATGGGCGGTGAGATCCGGGGATAGATCGGCATACACATCAGCCTCGACAAAGAGAAAATCCAAACTGGAATGCGAGGCGACACCGGCTCCCGCGCGCACCTCAACCGCAGCCGCGTTCCCCAAGGCAAACAGGCCTTCCGTGCCGACGATCCCATAGGTGGCCGACCGGCCATCCATATCGCCCAGGTGCGCGAAGACCCCGTACTTCTGGCCGGTGTCCGGCGTCATGTAGAGGTGAACCCCAGCGGTTCCGAGCGTCCCAGAGGACGTGTCCTCAAGTGCCAGATCAAACTGGATCCCATGGAACTCAGTTATCGCCACATCGGCGTTACCGGAAACGAAGGCCCCAATGCCGGCGCCGTCCTCATAGCCGAAGGTCAATGTTGCGCCGGTCACGCCAAGGCTCGACTGGGCATTGACGGCCGTCCCGGCAAACAAGGCAAGGACGACGGCGATGGGTTTGGTGCGCGACATGGGGCTCTCCGGGTTACACGAAACACTCGTTACGCGTTCCGACCGCGGCCCCCCGACGTGGCTGGAACAAGGAGAGATATGCCCGATGGAGGGTTATTAAGGAAAGGGTAATCTTATCAGATGGTTAATGGTTAATGGTTAACGATCAGTCGCTAGCTGAACTCGATTAGATCCCATCGATTGCCATACAGGTCCTGAAATACCGCGACCGTCCCATAAGGTTCGTGGCGCGGCTCTTCTTCGAAGCGAACTCCGGCTTTGATCATCCTGGTCCACATCACCTCAAAGTCCTCCGTCTGGAGGAAGTAGGCGACGCGCCCACCGGCCGCCTTGCCGACATGATCCACCTGGGGCCCCACCGCCTTGGCGATCAGAAAGACCGTGTCGGCACCGTCAGATGGCGCCATCCGGACCCAGCGTTTGTCAGGCCCCTGGGACGTATCCTCAAGAAGCACGAAACCAAGCGCAGTCTGAAACCACGCGATTGCCTCGTCGTAGTCCAACGCCAGGTAGGCGACGAGGGGAAGCCTATTCAGAGGCGTCTTCCTCGTCGCCCTGATCCGCGATCCAGGCGACTGAGACGACCTCTTCCCCGGTGCCGGTGTTGAAGACCTTCACGCCACCCGCTGCTCGCGACCGGAACGAAATGCCGTCCACGGGGACACGGATCGATTGACCCTTGGACGTGGCCAGCATGATCTGATCATCCAGATCGACCGGGAAGGAGGCGACCAGTGCTCCACCACGCATCGCCTTGTCCATCGCCATCACACCCTGACCGCCCCGTCCCCGGACGGGGTAGTCGTGCGACGAGGACAGCTTGCCCATACCGCCCGACGTAATGGTCAGGATCAGATCCTCTGCAGCTGACATTGCGGGGTAGTCGATCTCGACCGGTCCCGCGCCATTCTCGTCCTCGTCCTCTTCGACTTCTGCATCGTCGGTGAGGCCAGCCATGGCGCGGCGCATCTTCAGATAGGCGGCACGTTCTGCCGGGCTTGCCGCAAAGTGACGGATGATCGACATCGAAACCACGCGGTCACCATCGGCCAGCTTGATGCCGCGCACCCCTGTAGAGTCGCGGCCCTTGAAGACCCGGACTTCTGTCGTCGGGAAGCGGATCGCGCGGCCCGCCGCGGTCACAAGCATCACATCGTCATCCACGGTACAGATCCGCGCATTCACGAGGCTCGTGCCCTCGGGCAGCTTCATCGCGATCTTGCCGTTCCGCATGACATTGGTGAAGTCGGACAGCGCATTCCGCCGGACGTCGCCATCAGAAGTGGCAAAGAAGATCTGAAGGTTTTCCCAATCCTCTTCCGGTACATCTACCGGCATAATGGCTGCAATCGAGACCCCCGTCGGGATTGGAAGAATGTTGACGATGGCCTTGCCCTTCGCCGTCCGCCCGCCTTGCGGCAGGCGCCACGTCTTCAGCTTATAGACCATCCCATCGGTGGTGAAGAACAGAAGCTGGGTGTGCGTGTTCGCAACGAAGAGGGTGGTGACAACATCCTCTTCCTTGGTTGCCATACCCGACAGGCCCTTGCCGCCGCGCCGCTGTGATCGGAAATCGGCGAGTGGCGTGCGCTTGATGTAGCCGCCGGATGTGACCGTCACGACCATATCCTCGCGCTCGATCAGGTCCTCGTCTTCCATATCACCGGACCACTCAGTGATCTCTGTCCGGCGCGGAGTGGCGAATTCTTCTTTCACCGAGCGCAGTTCGTCGGAAATGATGCCGAGGATCCGTTCGCGTGAGCGCAGGATATCAAGGTAATCGGTGATCTTCTCTGCCAACTCTTCCAGCTCGTCGGTGACCTCTTTGACGCCGATCTGTGTCAGGCGCTGTAGCCGCAGTTCCAGGATGTCACGCGCCTGCGTTTCAGACAGGTTGTAGGTGCCGTCTTCGTTGATCGTATGGGTCGGATCATCGATCAGTCGGATGTAGTCGGCGATGTCCTGCGCGGGCCAGCGGCGGCCCATAAGCTTCTCACGCGCCTCTGCCGCATCTGCCGACGCGCGGATCGTTGCAACCACTTCGTCAACGTTGGAAACCGCAACGGCCCGACCGCAGAGCAAGTGGCTGCGCTCCCGCGCCTTGCGCAGAAGGAACGCAGTGCGCCGGGCGACAACCTCTTCGCGGAACGCCACAAAATGGGTGAGGAAATCCCTGAGCGTCAGCTGCTCGGGCCGCCCGCCATTCAGCGCCAGCATGTTGCAGCCGAATGAGATCTGCATCGGAGTGAAGCGCCAGAGTTGGTTCAGTACGACATCTGGCGTTGCATCACGCTTCAGCTCAATGACGACGCGCACGCCAACCCGGTCACTTTCGTCCTGAACGTTGGCGATCCCTTCAAGTTTCTTCTCACGAACAAGATCGGCGATTTTTTCAATCATCGAGGCCTTGTTCACCTGGTAGGGGATCTCATCGATAACGATGGCGAACCGGTCTTTGCGGATCTCTTCCACGCGGGTCTTCGCGCGAATGATCACACTGCCGCGTCCTTCGAGATAGGCCTTCCGCGCGCCGGAGCGCCCGAGGATCTGCCCGCCGGTTGGGAAATCCGGGGCAGGAATATGCTCCATCAGCGCCTCGGATGACATGTCCGGGTTCTCGATCAGCGCAAGCGTGCCATCGATCACTTCGCCAAGGTTATGCGGCGGGATACGCGTGGCCATGCCGACGGCGATCCCTTCGGCCCCATTGACCAACATGTTCGGGAAACGGGCAGGGAGGACCGTGGGTTCCGTATCCTTGCCGTCATAGTTGTCCTGAAAATCAACGGTGTCTTTATCGATATCGGACAGCAGTGATTGCGCGACCTTCTTAAGCCGGGCCTCGGTATATCGCTGCGCCGCCGGCGGATCGCCGTCCATGGAGCCAAAGTTGCCCTGTCCATCAATCAGCGGCACCGACATCGAAAAGTTTTGCGCCATCCGGACAAGGGCGTCATAGATCGCCGCGTCACCATGCGGGTGGTAGTTTGCCATGACGAATCCAACGGGGCGCGCGGACTTCTGATAGCTTTTGTCGTGCGAGTTCCCTTGCACATTCATCCCAAAAAGAATGCGCCGGTGCACAGGTTTTAGGCCGTCCCGCAAATCGGGGATTGCCCGGCTCACGATAACGGACATGGCGTAATCCAGGTACGCCGTGCGCATCTCATCTTCGATGGATATGGAGGGGCCGCCCCAAGTGGGTCGTTGGGGCATTTCTTCCCCGTTTTCAGGGGGTTCAGTCGTATCGCTCACGTGAAAGTGCGTCCTTGCGCAGGGCCTGCTATATCTTGTTGTTCACAGTCTATCAGACAGAGGATATGGGGTGCAACATGCGGTACGCCATGGCCTCAGCAGCCGGGACACAAGACTGCTAACAACCTGTTTTCATTGAAAAGCCACGATTGCCTTGGCTCAATTGTCGAAAGAATCAATGAAAAGGCACTGCATGGAACGATCAGAGACTGAATTGATGCTGGCGGGATACGGGCTGACCACAGCGGAGTTCTTTTACCGGATGCCCGACTTTCAGAACGTCCTGAACACCTTCGTTTGGCAGGATTACGATCTCGCCCCTGATCACCCGAAGCTCTTCAAGTTCATCGAGTACTGGCAGGACGAGATCGAAGGTCCGCTTCACTCCGTGCGCTTCATTCATCGCAAGATGATCTCAGCCGGAGAATGGCGTCATGTGAGCGGCGAGTTCACGCTACATTAGGAGTCAGTGTCGCGTCGTTGGACCGCCAGCGCACGTCATAGCCTGGCGAAAGCTGCGACATCAACCAGGACCGGAACACGCCGTTGAACGTCGACAGAAGGGCGAGACGATCTGAACGGTCTGCAACCCAAGTGATGACCCGGCCCGAACCCGTCGTCTCGACATCGGGATATAGATAAGCGCAGCCCAGATATTCTCCCTCAGCCGACCGAATGATCCATGAGAACGCGTCGGCCTCGCGAAACTGACGATCGTGACGGGTCAGGTCGTCCATGTTCTGCGCGTAGGTCAGTCCAACGGGCCAGGCATCTCCAAAAACACCGGCCAAGACATGCTCTGAGGTTGAAACGATCTCGAAATCTTCATCTGCTTCCGCAGGTGTCAGCGGCGTCAGGTGAAAGGGTCCAAGGATGGCTCTGCGCGGCAGTGTCCGGGCCGCGAAATCGGGATGGGGCAAAGATCTCTCTCAACTTGTATGGACCGCCAGAATTTAGCGGTACTGGCTGCTACAAATCGCGCCCCTCCGGACGGCCCCCGAAATGTGAGGCCTGCCGTTGTCCCGACCCGTCAGGGGCGCACGAAGCGGCTTCCGCCGCGCATACTAATCCTTGTTTTCTTCTCCTCACAGGCGATGCCATCGCCATCATCGTCCAAGCTTGCGTGGTAGCCGGGTTGTCCGACTTCGGCATTTTTCATCTCAAAGATGTCGGCAAATTGGCACCCTAATGCGGAAACATGATGGCCAACTGTGTCCCGTGGCCCAAATGGACTAAGCGCAAAAAACGCAACAGGCGCAGCTATCAGAGCGCCATAGACGCCAAGCTGCCAGGTCCGCCGCCCCTTTTTTGACATCTGATGATCTTTCGGAGTGTCCCAGATGCGGGGTTGCTGCGGTGCTTCCTGGACAAAAGCCGCGGCTGGCTCTGGTTCCGTTGATTCTTCGTTCTCTACGGAATGCGCAGCGGGCTCTTCCGCCTGTGCCTCTTCCGCCTGTGCCTCTTGCGCCTCAGTATCTTCTTCAGGCTGAGGATCGATCGAAAGATCCGCGAACGCCGCGCGCAATTCGGGATGAACCCTGGACGGTCGCACATTTGGCGAAGTCACGGGTGTATCAGCCTGTTCCGCCTCTTCCGCAGCTTTCAAAGCCGCCTCGGCCTCCATCTCAGCTTGCAGACGCTCAGCCTCAAGGCGGGCCGCCTCCTTGCGGGCCGCTTCTTCGGCTTGGCGTTGGGCTTCCAGGCGGGCCTCCTCGGCCAGCCGCGCCTCTTCAGCGATCCGTTCCAGTTCCGCACGCTTCGCATCTTCTTCCGCGCGGGTCGCCTCGTTCGCCATGAGATCACGGACGAGTGCCTCGGAAAATGCATCGTCTTCGGCCGTGCGGGGCTTCGGGGCAGGAGCGACGTCCTCTGCGGTCTCAGTCGTTTCTTTCTCGGCCTCGGCGGACGGAGCTGTCGGCTCTGGGGCAGGCATCTGTTTGGCAGGGACCTCTGCGACAGCGGCTGCCACGCGTTCAGCCAGAACATCCATCTGCAACGCAGGCTCTTGAGTTTTAGTTTTCGGGGCTTCGGTAGGGCCGGCGGTTGCTTCTTCCCACGGCCGATCGTCAGTCACTCGCACGCGTTTCACCACTTAATTTGACAACAAAACTCTTAGAATTTGAGCTATCGGTGAATTGAGGCGGAAATCGGGCGCTACGCGCGGCTTTTGAGGGCGGCAGCGGCCCAAAGCGTGACCAAGGCCACAGAGATCACGCTGTTCCAGGAGGCCATGGACAATCCAAACATTTCCCAGGCCACCTGATCGCACTGGACCAGAGGGGCGGCCATGATCTGATCCAAGAGATCAGAGGCAGAAAGGCCGTCGATCGAGCCGGAACTGCAGCTTGTGGGACCTTCCCACCACGACCGTTCGACACCGGTATGGTAGAGGCCAATTCCGGCCGTCGTCGCAGCCGCAAGCGCCCCGAGGTATGGCAGCGCCGCACCTGCGGTCATCAGGGCGCCCCCGCCCAGAAGAACGGCCGCGCCATGGGGCCACCGCTGCCAGATGCACATCTCGCAGGGCGCCAGGCCGCCCAGATGCTGAAAACCCCACGCCCCCAGAAGCATCGCAAGCGAGCCTCCGGCGGCCAAAAGGATCAGAATCCGACGTGTCACAGGAACCTCACCACATAGAACCCGCCGATCAGAAGCAGGATGAACAGGATGAACATAAGGCCGAGGCGCTTCTCAATGAAGTCCCGGATCGGTTCGCCAAACTTCCAAAGGAGGCCAGCGACAACGAAGAACCTTAACCCACGTGCAATGATCGATGTGACGATAAAGGTCGCCAGGGGCAGGCCGGTCCAGCCCGACATGATCGTGATGACCTTATAGGGAAACGGCGTGACGCCCGCGATCAGGACGGGCCAAAAGCCGAAATCGTTGAAGCGATTATTGAATTCGGCCATGGCGTCGGCTTTTCCCAATGACTCCAGGATCGGGCGGCCGATCTGTTCAAAGGCCTGCGCGCCGATCCAATACCCTGCAAGACCGCCCAGAACGGACGAGACTGTTGCTAGGGCCGCGATCTGGAACGCTATGCGCGGGCGCGCGATGATCATCGGGATCATCAGAACATCAGGCGGGATCGGAAAGACGGAACTTTCGACAAAGGCGACGATGGCAAGCGCCCACATAGCGTGCCGGCTGCCTGCCAGAGAAAGTGTCCAGTCGTAGAGCCGCCTGATCATACGTCCTGCCTGCGTTTTGCTTCAAAAGTCATGCACGGCGCATCAGGTCAAGAACGGGGCAGCGGTAATATCGAAGTGTCGTCTTCGGGCATCTTTTCGGTGCGTAACCGCAGTTGAACCGGCGGATGCTCACGCGGTCTGGCGCGGGCGCAAGGTGAGCCAAATTAATGCGCCACCCGCGAGCGCAAGGAAGGGGATCATCGCCATGTTCACGGCGGTCCAACCCGCCTCAGGCGTGCCGCCGGTACAGTTCATCAGGCCGCCGGACATAAGCGAGGCAACGGTCACACTGCCAAAGACGATTGCGTCATTCATCCCTTGCACGCGGCCACGTTCTTCGGGTGTGTAGAGTTCGGTGAGCATGGCTGTGGCCCCAATGAAGCCGAAGTTCCATCCCAACCCGAGCAGGATCAAAGCGCCGAAGAAGTTCCCAAGGGCGACGCCCTGCAGGGCGATGACCCCGGCAATTGCGAGGATCGCGAGGCCCGTTGCCACGATCGTCCGCGCGCCAAATCGGGAAATCAGATGTCCTGTGAAGAAGGACGGCGCGAACATCGCTAACACGTGGGAGGAAACCACGTTCGACGCATCCGACACGGCATAGCCACAAGCGACCACCGCCAAGGGCGTCGACGTCATAACAAGGTTCATCAAGGCATAGCTCACCGATCCGCAAATAACGGCGACCGCGATGGCCGGGGTGGTCAGCAGTGCGCGACCGCTCCGCCCTCCGGCACGTCCCGGCCCTGCGCGAGGCGGCTTTGGGATGTCGAGCGCAAAGAACAACGCCATTCCTGCCAGGTTGATCGCGATGGCGGCGAAATAGACCGGGATGAACCGCTCCGCCGTCGCCACCGCCTGACCCATTGTAAGGAGAGAGACCAGCTGCGGTCCGATGAGGGCTGAGATCAGACCACCCGCCATCACGTAGCTGATTGCCTTTGGTCGGTACGCGTCAGGCGCCGTATCGGTGGCCGCAAAGCGGTAGAAGCCTTGCGCCGACATATAGATCCCCGTGAGGTAGGAGCCCAAGAGAAGAAGGCCGAAGCTTTCTGTCTGAATGGCGTATACGCACACGAACGAACCGATCAGCCCTCCGGTGGCGCCAACAAGAAACCCGAAGCGCCGGCCCCGGGCCTGCATCAACCTGGAAAGCCACGGTGCCGTCGTCATGGATCCCAATACGATCATCGAGATCGGCAAGGTCGCAAGGCAGACATTCGGGCTCAGGATCTGACCGACAAGACCTCCGATCACAAAGATCATTGTGATCTGACTGCCCAAAAGCGCCTGCGCGGCAACAAGCACCGCAACATTGCGCTGCGCCCGCTGAAGGTTGATCCCGCTGTCTTCCATGAAGGTGCCTCTAGCGCGTTATGACCCCTTGGAACATTCCCGCCGCACAACCGCGACGTGTTGCCACGCCCCCAAGTCACACTCCCGTACTATCATTGAATGAATATGTGCGCCGTATCTAACAAAGAGCGTCAGCCGGTTCGCTGATCGTGTTCACGGGAACTGGGAGAGAGCATGCGGCTTCTGCTGCTGGGAGGAACAACTGAATCGCACGAGATTGGCCATGCCATTTCGCGCGACACTCGGGTTGCGGCCATTGGCTCTCTCGCGCGTGCATCGCCGTCGCCGTCACCTCTGAACCTGCCAACCCGTATCGGGGGATGGGGCGGGGACAAGCAATTTCGTGACTGGATGGTTCATGAAGGTGTGGACGCGGTACTTGATGCAACGCATCCCTTTGCCGTGAACGTGACGCACCGGACGGCCAAAGTCTGCGACGATCTGGGCGTTCCTTATGTTCAGTTTCTGCGTCCGGCCTGGATCCCCTCGAAAGAGGACAACTGGGTCTTCCTGAACACCGAAGACGAGGTCGCCCCTCATGTCCCCCAGGACGCCAGCGTTCTTTTGATGACGGGGCGCCGGCGGCTTGGTGCGTTCCGTGACTTGGGCAAGAGACCGATTTTTGTCCGCGTGCGGGAGCGCGGTAGAGATCGCTTCCCGTTTGAAGAAGGGAAGTTCTTACATCGGCCCATTACGCTTCCCGTGGCCAACGAGATGGCCGGTCTGCGCTATCTCGGGATCGACTGGATCGTTGCCCGGAACTCCGGAAGCTCGACCTCCATGCCCGTCATCGAAGCGGCTCAGCGCCTGGGCCTTCCGGT
>CAWUIX010000041.1:0-9484 GCA_963922395.1 uncultured Rhodobacterales bacterium
TTGAGGCGTCCCTACCCGGGCCAAAGAGTGCTTCGAGTTCGGGGCTTTTGAAGAGAATCTCGCCGGTGGAGGCGAGATTCATCAAAACGGGTGCCGGGCAGGATTCGACGACTTTTCGAATGATCGCTTCGCGTTCCAGGTGTTCGGTGATGTCGGCGATGGAAGTAACGATGCAGGTTTCACCGTTGTACTGAGTGAGGCCGCCGGAAATTGAGCCCGTGAGACGGCGTTCGCCGGAGCCGTTCAGGGGCACTTCCATCTCGCGGACTATTCCGGAGCGCTTCAGCTCCCCCACATAACGCTCTCGGTCGCCTGGGTTGGCATAGTGCGCGGGCGCGTAGTCCTCCTCAGCTAGCATGTCGTCTGCGGCAGGAGAGCGGTAGATGATGCGCCCATCGTCTAGCCGCGACATGAAGATCGGCGTAGGGTTGGTGTCCAGGATGGTGGTGAGGAGGGCTTCACGCTCTCGGATCGTCTCTTCGGCCTGAAGGCGCTCGGTGATGTCTTCGCGGGTGACGACAAAGCCACCGGAGGTCGTTGGGTGATAGGAGATCTCGTAGGTGCGGCCGTTGAGTTGCCGGATCTCGGTCTTTTGCTCGTAGTCTTTGCGTTGGCGTTCAGAGGCGGAGATCCAGTCATCGCCGCTTTCGTGCCTGTCAGGAACCACACCCCGTTGCACACATCCATGGATCAGATCGCGCCAGTGCATGCCGGGTTTGATCATATCCTGCATGGGGCCCAGCAGCTCTTTGTAGCGGGAATTGCAGATCACGAGACGTTCGTCGGCGTCGTAGATCGCGATGCCTTCGTTCAACGCTTCGAGAGCGTCGAGCAGTAGCTCGGAAGGGACATCGGCGGAAAGCATATCTATCGTCATGGGATCGGCCTATCTGCCTGGTGTTTCAAGGGATTTTCAGATCTTGGGCGAAACGTTTCAATTGTAACAACGCACGGTACCGTCATCGACCGCAACTTGACATTAAGTATCTGAAAAGTATGGGAAAGGTCTGATTTCAGGCCATTTCGATCCTTCGTTGCACTTGAAACGCGATCCCGGCTGCTCTGACAACCAACTGCAACACGGACGACGCATATATCCTGGCAATTGATTTGCACCGGCCCCCCGTGCCGGAGACATTGGAGATTGTAAGATGTTGTTACTAGGACAGAGAATTGGCCGTTTGCGGGATCACATGTCGGAGCGGCGGCGCCAGAAGATGGTTAAAGAGATGGATGATTACATCCTGTCAGATATCGGCCTTGCGCCGCGTCGCGGGATGGGTCCTGATCCATTCGCAGCAGCATGCCGGTCTGCATCGGTTCGATATTGGGATCTGGGATAGTCGGGTTCGACTGAGCGATACCCGGCTCACGCCGGGTATCGATTTCTGAGAGCAGTGGGCAAGTGTTTGATCTTCTTGTCTGCGCGCATCGCGGATGGCAGGGTGTCACGGTGCTGGTCACAATGGACCATCTGATTGGATGTGCAGATTTCATTGAAGGCGCGACGACGAGGGGAAGACGTGGAAAAATCGCTTTATGAGAAGTACGGTGGGTTCGCCACCGTCAGCCGGATTGTGATGGCACTTTATGAGAGGCTTCTGGACGATGATGATGTCGGTCCGTTCTTCGACGATGTGGATATGCCGCGTCTGATCGACCATCAGACCAAGTTTGTTGCATCTCTGATGGGGGGACCCGCGAGCTTTTCCGATACGCATATTGCGAATGCGCACCGTCATCTGACGATCAATGATGCGCATTTCGACAAGCTGAAAGAGCTTCTGACGGCGACGCTTGAAGACTTCGGCGTCGATGTGTTGGATATCGAGGCTGTGCTTGGTGCGTTTGAGGCACGTCGCGGCCTTTTGATTGAAAGCTGACCGATGTCGATTGAAGCTATCAATGAGCAGTTGTTGCGTGCGATTGGTGTCGGTGTGGCACTGGTCGAGAGCCAATCGCACAGCCTGCGCTATGCCAATGACACGTTCCGCGAATGGTTTGGGGCGCCTGAAAGTGGGGCGGCCTTGCCGGAGCTGTTGCCGGATCTTGATATCGCAGCTTTGTCGGCCGAGATGGCGGAGAAGGATCGCTATACCGTGGAGGTGTCGTTCAAGCAGCGGCGCCGGACGATGACGGTTGCGATCGAGTTTAACCGCGCCTTGGAAGGTGATGAAAACCTTCTGGTTCTTGTGTGTCAGAACATCACGCGGATCAAAGAACTTGAGGCCATGATCGACAGCTATTCAATGATGGTTGAGCGCAACACGCATGAGATCAAGCGCGAGAAAGAGCAGGTTGAGAAGCTGCTCCTCAATATGATGCCGCGTTCGGCCTATGAGGAGTACAAGTCCTTTGGCGTGGTCGCGCCGCGCCTGTTCGATCTTGTCTCGGTTCTGACGCTCGATTTCGTTGGGTTTGATGAGATCCTGGCCCGCAATGACCCGTCGGTCATCGTGAGCGAGCTGAACGACATCTACACGGCGTTTGACCGGATTGGTGAGCAGTTCGGCTGTGAGCGGGTGCGGACGAATGGTGACGCTTATTTTTCCGTCTCTGGGGTTCCCGACCCTGTGGCGGATCACGCGGGATCGGTGGCGAGTGCGGCCATTCGCTTCCTGCGCTATCTGAAGCGTCGGAACGAAACCCATCCGATTCAGTGGCATGCGCGGATCGGCGTGGCGTCGGGTCCGGTGATCGGGTCGGTCGTGGGGGTTCAGAAGTACATCTACGACGTCTTTGGACCGGCAGTTGCGACGGCCGAAGCCACCCGGATGGCAGCCCAACCGATGAGTGTTGCGGCGGATCGTTCGATTGCGGATTTGCTCGATGCACGTTTTGCATCCGAGGCTGTCGGAGCGACGGGTGACACCCGTGCACAGGCAGCTGACGTGCTGCGCCTTGAAGAGGCCCGGCAGGACACCTCGCGGATCGGGTGACGGCTGTGGCCCAACCAACCTCTGACGGTCGTCTGCCAACGGCAGAGTTGATTGCCCTGAGTGACGAGCCACTTGCGCTTTTCGATGCGGACGGAGCATTGGCGGCAGCCAACCCCGCGTTCCAGACTTTGTTTGCCCGGGTCAGCGGGTTTGCACGTGTCGGAACGCCTTGGCCGCTCTTTCTGTCAGAGTGTGAGCGTCATGGGGTGCTTTCGGGTCCCGTCTGTCGCTCTCTGGAGCTCCTAGAGGACCGGCTCAGCGCGGATGTCGAACAGACCAGTCCTTTATCCGTCCAGATTGGTGAGGGGTCGCCGGTGTCTTTGGCGCTTGTCCCGACATCGGATGGCGGTTTTGCGTTTCGCGTACAGTCTGGTGTCGACGGAGACGAGCGCGACGCGTCAGAGCGCGAGTTCGAACAGCTAATGTCGAAAGTGCTGGAGGCGTGTCCAGCGAGCCTGACCATGACACGCATTGGGGATGGTCAGATCCTGTATCGGTCGCCAGCTGCCACGGAGCTGTTGGGAAAGGGGCGCAATGCGCGGGACCATTTTGCGCATCGCGCGGAGCGGGCTGATTTTCTGACCCAGCTTCTGCCGGATGCGCGTGTGGACGATATGCGCGTGACCGGGCGGCGGCCCGATGGGTCCGATTTCCCAGCTTCCATTTCGGCGCGGCTCATCGACTATCGCGGCGAAGATGTCGTGGTTTCGACGATGATCGATTTGTCCGAAGAGCTTTCGATGCGGGATGCGCTGGCGCGGCAGAAGGAACAAGTCTTTCAGGCTGAGAAGATGTCGGCCTTAGGGGAACTCCTGGCCGGGGTTGCACATGAATTGAACAACCCGCTCTCAATAGTCGTGGGGAATGCGATGCTACTGGGCGACGAGGATCTGTCGCCTGATGTGTCTCGACGGGTTGGGAAGCTGAACGATGCGGCAGAGCGTTGTGTACGGATCGTGCGCACGTTTTTGTCGATGGCGCGGGACAGGCCACTGGAACTGGTCCCGATTGGGGTGGATGAGTTGGTCGCCGCTGCAGTGGACGCCTTTGAGGCGGACAGTCGCACCGGGTCGCCGGAGATCCATGTCGATGTGCCCGCCGATTTGCCGATCCTTCACGTGGATGAGGTTCAGATCGTGCAGGTCCTGACAAACCTTTTGATCAATGCAGATCAGGCGATGCAATCGTCGAAAAAGGGCAACGAGATTGCAATATCGGCGCGACGTAATTCGGCTGCTGATCGCATAACACTTCGTGTCAAGGACGATGGACCAGGTATCCCGGCGGATATCGCGGGCCGGATCTTCGATCCTCTTTTTACGACCAAGGCGGCGGGCGAGGGGACTGGCGTAGGCCTCGCGTTGTGCCATCGTATTCTTCTTTCCCACGGCGGGCGGATCAGTCTTGATACGACTATGGGGACGGGAGCAGCATTCGAGCTGGAGCTGCCGTGTTCAGACGGCTCCTAGTTCTCGTCTTCCTCATCAATGCCCATCATTCGTGTGACAAGGTCACGGAATGTCAGTGATTTGTCGAACGTTCCTGTTGTAAGAAACTCGACTGTCTGAGTGATCACCATCGGGTCGTTCATCATGAACGTGTGCGTGACGGGCAGGACGATGTGGTCTGCAAGACCGGGAAGGTAGGTGCTTTCGACCGAGACCTTGCCGTCATCTGGTCCTTCGATGATTTCCGAGTAGAGCGGGTTCAGCGAGTGATTGCCCGCAATCACTCCGATATCAACGGGCGGTGGGCCGAGTTGGTTTGGTACGCTGTCCGGGTCGGTCCCGAGAACGATACCTGCGGGTCCATTGATCCACTGAAAGGCGCCCAGATCGCCCATAACATCGACGAGCTCAGAGCCCTTATTCGGTGGCGCGAGCATAACTACGCGCCCCATCTCGTCCGGTCGGTTGTCTTCGAGCCAGGCGCGGACCAGGAGACCGCCCAAGGAGTGGGTGACGAAATGGACTGGCCCGCCCTCACACTCCGCAACTGCCTCGGGGACGGCCGTACTGACAAGGGTTTCGAAGGACGTCTCTGTCGACGGATAGGTTTGGTTGACTGTTTGAAAGCCTTTTGCCTCAAGCGTTTGTTCCATGACCACCAAGGATGCAGCAGTCCGGGCCAACCCGTGCAGGAGGACGACGCACTCCGCCGCCGCAGCAGTCGGGAGGATGGCACATATGGTGGCCAGGGCGAGGGAGTGAGTTCGGCGCATGGGTAGACACATAGGCAGTTCCACGCCGATCTGCGAGAGGGAGGAATATTAACTCGCCAATTACGTGTATTGTACTAAGTCGCCGACCCGGAAGGTAACGAGGGACATATGGCGAGCAACATCGCGGTCATAGGCGCAGGCATGACCGGCATAACCGCCGCGCGCGCTCTTCGAGCGCATGGGCATCACGTCGTGATCTTTGACAAAAGCCGTGGGCTTGGGGGGCGGATCGCAACACGGCGTGCGCATGGCTTGGCGATCAATCACGGGGCCGGAGCCCTTCTGGCAAAGTCGTCCGAATTTGAAGACGTGCTCGCTCGATACGGCGCGGCGCGGGATCCGCTTGGCGCATGGACGCGGGTCTCGGGGATGTCTTCGATTATCCGGTCGATGGCTGACGGCCTTGAGATCCATGGCGAGCGACGGGTGTCCGGGGTCGAAGCAGGAAGCAATGGGCTTCGTTTGCATTTTGAGGATGCGACACTCGAAGGCCCCTTTGACCGGGTGCTATCGACGGTGCCGGCGCCGCAGGCGCGAATACTTCTTCCCGACCTGCCGGATGTTGATGCCCAGCTCGCGTCGGTCGAGATGGCCCCGACCTGGACGTTCATGGCCGCCTTTCCGGTCCGGTTGGATGCTCCGGCGCGCCTGTCTGTCCCGATGTTTCGACGTTTGTCTCGGCAGGAGACTGGTGAAGCAGCGCCGGATATCTGGGTCGGACACGCCAATCTCACTTGGAGCCAGGCCTATCTGGAAATGCCCACCACGTTGGTCGAGACCAGTTTGCAAGCCTCCTTCGCGGCGGCTTTGGGGCGCCTTCCGCCGGAACCGATCTATCGTGCAGTGCATCGTTGGCGGTACGCCTTTGCGACGAAGCCGCTGGGTCAGCCTTTCGTTTCCGCGCTTGATGGTCGGCTTTTGATTGGAGGCGATTGGGCGCTCGGCTCTGGTTCTGAGGACGCATGGATGTCCGGACGCGCCATGGCGGCAGCGATCGGGTGAAGCACTTTGCCAAGGCGTGTCGAAGGCGCTAGACGGGCGCCATGGCGATCACGTTCCGAACCCTGAAAGACGCTTTCGACCATGGGTTTGACACGCTGATCGACGTTCGGTCCCCGTCAGAATTTGCCGAAGATCATATTCCGGGGGCCATAAACCTTCCTGCGCTTTCGGATGGGGAGCGGGCGCGGGTTGGGACGATCTACGTCCAGGAGTCCCCGTTCAAGGCGCGCAAGCTTGGGGCGGCGCTAGTTGCTCGGAATGCGGCACGTCATCTGGAAGGACCGCTGGCCGAGAAGCCCGGGGGGTGGCGGCCGTTGGTCTACTGTTGGCGGGGTGGCCAGCGGTCGGGCTCTTTGGCGTCGATCTTATCGCAGATTGGCTGGCGGACTGAGACGGTTCAGGGGGGCTATCAGAGCTATCGCCGCCTTGTGGTTTCAGCGCTCTATGACACGGTTTGGCCGGGGCGGGTTGTTCTGCTCGATGGGAATACGGGGACCGGGAAGACCGAGTTGCTCGCCCGTCTGAGGGAGTGCGGTGTTCAGGCTCTGGATCTTGAGGGGCTTGCCTGTCATCGAGGTTCTGTGTTGGGGACTATGACGGAGGATCAGCCGTCCCAGAAGGAGTTTGAGTCCGGGATCGCGAAACGCATGTCACAGCTTGATCCGGAGAGGCCCCTTTTGGTCGAAGCGGAATCGAGCAAGATCGGGGATCGGATCATTCCCCCGTCACTGTGGGAGGCGATGCGCGCCGCACCGCGGATCCAAGTATCGGCGCCTTTGGAGGCGCGTGTGCGGTTCCTGGTGACGGCGTACGGCGATGCGATCTCCGACGTTGAGGGGTTCTCTGAGCGGTTGAGGAGTCTGGTGCCGTATCATGGTCGGGCGCAGGTTGAGGTCTGGGTTAGCTACTTGCGGTCGGGAGAAATGGACTCGCTGGCACGTGAGCTTATCGCGGTTCACTATGATCCGCGATACGCGAAGTCGCGTGGTCGGAGCGAGGCTGCTACGGTTGCGAGTGTGGCGACGGAGGATCTTAGTTCCCGTGGTCTCGATGCGACGGCGGATCGGATTAAGGGGCTGCTCAGGTCACTGTGATATGCGGTTTGCCGTCTTGGACGCTGCCGATCTGGGCCACCTCGGAACCGGCGGTCCGGAGATCCTGAAGCACTTGAGGCGCAGACGCGGGATCGACCGCTGCAAGAAGTCCGCCGGCTGTTTGGGGGTCGAAGAGGATCGCGGTCACTGAGCGGTCGGGCAGGGTGATCTGTCCTGCGAGCGCGGCTTCGTTTTGGGGCGCGAGGGTTGAGCGGTGGCCATTTTTGAGAGCTTTAGCCGCGCCTGAGTACGTCGGGATCGTGCTGAGGTCGATCTCAGCAGAAACATGTGAGGCTTTCAGCATGTTCATGAGGTGTCCCGCAAGGCCGAAGCCGGTGACGTCGGTCATGGCTTTGGCGCCTGCCAAAATGCGAGCCTCTTCGATCTGTGGGCGGGACATTGTGGCCAGGAGATCGGCGATGTCGGATCCGTTTGCGGACATCGCCATTTCAGCCGCCAGAAGGACACCGCTGCCGAGAGGGCGCGTCAGGATCAAGGTATCCCCGGCCTGGGCCCCGGCCAATGTGATGGGATCTGTCGGGGCGAGGCCGGTGACCGTAAACCCAAGACTGAACTCGGCGCCTTGTGCGGTGTGCCCGCCGGCGACACTGGCGCCTGCCTGAGTCATGACGTCATTGGCGGCGGCAAGGATCTCTGTCAGCCAGCGCTCCTGCATTTTTGGGGCCATTCTGGGAAGGGTGACGGTTGCCAGCGCTGCCTGAGGTGCGGCTCCCATGGCCCAGATGTCGCCGAGGGCATGGCAGGCTGCGATGCGTGCGAATATGGCGGGATCGTCTGTGAAGGCCCGCAAGTGGTCGGTCGAGATCACCTGGCGCTCGTCGCCAAGTGTCAGGACGGCGGCATCATCGCCTGGCAGTGCGGAGATATCGGAACGTGAGGGTGTGGGAAGCGTTTCGAGCGCGGCCTTGAGGGCGTCGGGTCCGACCTTTGAACCGCAGCCTGCGCACATGGGTTTGCCGTCGGCGATCTCGTCGCGCACGCCTTTGGCAACGGTCGCTGGCAAGGCAGGCTGCGCCATCTTGGGAAGGTCCCGTAGCCGCGACATGAAGCGCTGATCAATACGGTCCTTCAGGGTCCAGAGTTTCGGACCGGTCGCCGTCATCCCCCACTTTTCAAGAAGGGCAGATTTTTCGCCGAGAGAAATGAGTTTCAGGTAGTCGCCTTGTGGGCGGAAGGGCCGGCGTGCCGAGCCTAAGAGATCCGCGCGAAGGTTGTGGGCGAGAACCGGGGCTGCGCGCACGGCGAAAACGCCCGCCTTGGGGCGTGGGGCGAAGGGCATGTGTGCGCAATCGCCTGCGGCATATACGCTGGGGTCGGATGTGCGGAGGTGCTGGTCGACTGTCAGGAAACCGTCGTTGGTGTCCAGATCCTGTTGAGAGACCCAGGGCCAGGGGCGTGCGCCTGCAGCACCGACTGTGAAGAGCGCAGGGATGGGCTCACGGCCTTCCAGCGCGACGTGATCCTTCCCGATAGATGTCACTTTCGTGTGCTCGAGAAGAGTGATGTTCTGGCGGGTGAGGCGATCCAGCAAAGTTGTGCGCGCCTTCTCGGCAAGCGTCGAGAGGGCGCGGCCGGAGTCGATCAGGGTGATGTCTGGGCGGGCTTTTCTTGCTCGGAGTGCGAAGTCCATCGCAAGGGCCAATTCGACCCCGCCGACACCGGCGCCGATGACGGCGATTGGTCCAGGTGAAGCGCATTTGAGATACGCCCGCCAGGCATCGGCGAAGCGATCTAGAGGTTTTGCGGGAATACCATGATCCAGAAAGCCGGGAAGATCCGGCATGGCCGAAGTGATGCCAATATCGATGGAGGCGATATCGTAGGCAATCTCGCCGCGACCTTCGATGTATATGTGCTTTCTGTCGCGGTCGATTCCGTCGGCGCGTCCCAGGATCAGGCGAGCACCAGCGAACCGGCAGAGACGGACCAGGTCGATGTCCAGATCATCCCGCGTGTAATGGCCTGCAACGAAGCCCGGAAGCATACCGGTATAAGGTGCTGTCGGTCCGGGGTTGATCACCGTGAGGCGCGCGCCCGGGAGCGGTTTCATGCCCCAGCTTCGCAGGACGAGCGCGTGTGCATGGCCGCCGCCAATCAAGACGAGATCTTGCGTGAGCGGGACGGGCGCGTGTTGCATGGCGTTAGCTAGCCACGAATTGTGCGAGGGACCAGCCCTTTAAGGCGCGACCCATTGGCCTTGGAAGCCG
>CAWUIX010000042.1:0-9443 GCA_963922395.1 uncultured Rhodobacterales bacterium
CTCAAAGCCAAGTATCCGGATGTTCCGATCATCGCGTTCCCGCGTGAGGCGGGCGAGAAATATGTGGGGTTTGCGAAGGCGACCGGGGCCGATTGCGTGGCGCTGGACAATTCGGTTGCGCCGGATTGGGCGGCTGCGAATGTTCAGAGCGATGGCTGCGTGCAAGGGAACCTCGCCTCGTCCCATATGGTGACCGGGGGAGACGACCTCGTCCGCGAGACACGCGCAATTGTGGATGCGTTCTCCAAGGGTCCGCATATCTTCAATCTGGGGCACGGGATCACGCCCGATGCAGACCCCTCGAATGTGCAGCTGATGATCGATACGGTGCGGGGCGGCTAGGGTAGCGCAAGCACAACGAGCGCGCCCAGGTACATCCCGACTTCGCTGGTTTGTTGTACGGCGCCAAGACAATCGCCAGTATATCCACCGAGGCGGCGTTCAAAGACGCGGCGCATGGCGATATGACCGACGATAAGGCCAAGAAGCGCCCCAAGGGCCAGTCTGATGTCGACCGCAAATGCCAGGAGACCAAGCACAATAAGCGAGGTTGCAATCGCGATCGCCATGCCGTCGGTGCCGGTTGCGACCGGCTTTCCTGTTCCGTGATCCCGGACGTAGGTGCTTGTGGCGATGACCGCGATACTGGACGCGCGGCTGAGCGCGTGCGCTCCGATCAGGAGCCACGGGACGGTTTCGACGGACACTGAAGTCAGTGAGGCAATTTTGGTCGCAACGATGAGACCGAGGCCAATCGCGCCGTAGGTGCCAAGGCGACTGTCCCGCATGATTTCGAGCGCGCGGTCCCGGGAGACGGCACCGCCGAGCCCGTCGCAGCAATCGGCGAAGCCGTCTTCGTGGAAAGCGCCGGTCAAGATCACGCCGAAGGCGGTGGAGATCAGAACAGCGATTAGAGGTGAGAACAAAGCGGCGGAGAGGAAGAAGACGAGAGCGCACCCGGCGCCGATCAAGAGGCCGACGGCAGGATACCAGCGCGGGGTCGCGGCCATGCGTGCCTCTGACCATTCTGGATTTACCGGAATGCGGGTGAGGAACTGGACGGCCAGGAGGAAGGTTGCCCATTCCTCGGCGAGTCGGGAGGTCATTCTTTCTGGCTCACGCCCGCGCTTTCGAAACTTGCCATTTCGTTCAGCATCGCGGCCGCCGCCTCGACCAGGGGCCAAACGAGGAGTGCGCCTGTGCCCTCTCCGAGTCGGAGGCCAAGATCCAAGAGGGGGTGAACGCCCAGCGCGTCGCACAGGAGTTTATGACCTGGTTCCGCGGAACGGTGGCAGAAGACCAGTGCGGTGCGGATCTCGGGCGCAAGGCCGAGTGCGACACCTGCCGCCGCAGTCGAAATGAACCCGTCCACCAAGACCAGTTTCTGCTGCTCACCTGCGCCGATCATGGCGCCGGACATCATGGCGATTTCGAAACCGCCATACTCCGACATGGCTTGAGATGGATCGAGGCGGTCCGCTGTTCTGCTGGCCGCCTGGGTCAAGATCCTAGTCTTGGCCGCGAGGCCTTCGTCATCAAGGCCCGTTCCGCGACCGACGAAATCCGCCACAGGCTGGCCCGTGAGTTTTGCACTGATGAGAGCGGCGGCCGACGTATTACCGATGCCCATCTCACCCAGAGACACGGCATCTGTGTCCGCCTTGTGCGCCAATTCGCGACCTGCCGACAACGCGCGTTCGAGCTCATCCGGTGTCATCGCCGGTTCCTCGAGGGCGTTTCGCGTCCCGTCCCCCATCCGCCGGTTGATCAAACCAGGTTGGTCGATGGGGCCGCCCGCAACACCGGCGTCCACGACAGAGAGCGATGCGCCGACCGAGCGTGCGAAGACATTCGAGGCCGCGCCTCCGGTCAGAAAGTTTGCCACCATCTGGCGTGTGACCGCTTGTGGGTAGGCAGATACACCGGCGGTGGCCAAACCATGATCTGCCGCGATCACGTAGTGGGCCAAGGTTTCCATCTTGGGCGAAAGGGTACGTTGGAGCCGCGCAATCTGGGCCGCAAGCGTCTCAATCTCTCCCAACGATCCGGGCGGCTTTGTCTTGCCGTCGATCGCAGATTGAAGGGCAGCATCGAAATCGGGTGTGCTCAGGTCCATTTCGCCACCGGCGGCAGGCTCATCAAAACGGCGTTCGCATCGTGGCCCGTCTCCAGACCAAACTTGGTACCCCGGTCATAGACGAGGTTGTATTCGGCATAGAGGCCCCTGTGGACAAGCTGCGCCTCTTTGTCGGCATCGGTCCATGGCGTGTCACGCCGCGCCTCAACCGTCGGCACGAATGCGGGTAGGAAGGCCCGTCCGACATCCTGTGTGAAGGCGAAATCAGCCTCCCAGTCACCAGTTGAGTGGTCGTCGAAGAAGATGCCGCCCACGCCCCGCGCGCGGTTGCGGTGAGGGATATAGAAGTACTCGTCGGCCCACTCCTTGAACCGGGAATAGTAGTCTGGGGCATGCGGGTTGCAATGTGCCTCTAGCGTTTTATGAAACGCTTCGGTGTCCTCGTCGTATTCGATGCATGGGTTGAGGTCGGACCCTCCGCCGAACCACCAGGCATGGGGTGTCCAGAACATGCGGGTATTCATGTGGACCGCCGGTGTATGGGGGTTTTGCATGTGTGCAACGAGGCTGATCCCGGAGGCCCAGAAGCGGGGGTCCTCTTTCATTCCCGGGATGCCTTTTCGAGCGGCCATGGCTGCTTGTGCACGTTCGCCCAACTCGCCGAATCCGGTGGAGACGTTCACGCCCACCTTTTCAAACACGCGACCGCCGCGCATAACGCTCATAAGACCGCCGCCCGCGTCAGAACCATCATCGGAGTGGCGTTTGGTTTCAGAGACCTCGAATCGGCCAGCAGGTGCGTCCGCATACGCGCCCGTTTTCTGGGTATCTTCCAGCGCCTCAAACGCTGCGACGATCTCATCCCGAAGCTGGCGAAACCATGCCGATGCACGGGCTTTTCGGTCGTCGAACTCTTCGGTCATTTTGCCGTCCCTACGTTATTGCAGCACAGGGCTAACAGGATTCTCTTGGTCACGGCAACGTGTTACGATGCGCTTCACGGGGTCTAGGGCGATCTGCTAGGTGTTACGTATGACAGTGATCAGAATGAGTGTAATGGTCGGGGGTATCTTCCTCTTGGCAAGCTGTGCAACGCCGGAGGAGCGGTGCGTGAATTCCGCGACACGCGACCTTCGCACCGTGAACGATTTGATCGTCGAAACAGAGACTAACCTGGCCCGCGGCTATGCGATTGTGACCGAGACCGATGTGTCGCCAAGGCTTACGTTTTGCACGGGCTATCGCGACAATGTCGGTGTCAGCTTTTGTTCAGGAAATCGGCTGATCGAGCGCGAGCGCGCAGTTGCGATTGATAGGGCTGCGGAACAGCGGAAGCTGGCAGATCTTAGAGAACGTCAGGCAGCCCTGGAGGTCGCGGCGCGGCGCGCGGTTGCCGCGTGCGGCGCAACTTAGTGGGCGGGGGCGTCCACCGCGTCGATCAGAGTGCGGCCGCCATCTACGGTCAGAATTTGGCCGGTCATAAATCCGGATCCATCTGAGGCGAGAAATTGCGCCACTTCCGCCAGTTCTCCGGCGCTTGCGATACGGGACAGTGGCGTGTGATCGATGATCATGTCCCGCACGGAGGAGTCCTTTTTGAGCGCCCCTTGGAGCGAGGCGCTCATGACACTTCCGAACGCTACGGCGTTCACGCGGATCCGGTGCGGCGCGAGAGCGACTGCCATCGATCGCGTAAGCTGGTCTAGTGCGGCTGAACTAACCGAATAGGCGAGGAGATCGGGATGCGTCCGTTGCGCGGCGATTGACGAGAGATTGATCACAGATCCAACCGGACCTTCGGTTTTTCCTTCGGCTTCTGCCTGTTTGATCATGCGCCGCGAAAAATGCTGGGTCAGTCGGAGCGACGTTATGAGATTTTGGTTCAGAAGTTGGGTTACCGCGTCATCATCAGGGTTCAATGGGTCAGACGCCGTCATCTGGCGGCTTCCGTTGACCAGGATGTCGACGCGGTCGAAGGCGTCGATGGTTGCGGACAGGAGATTCGCAATCGTCAGCTTTTCCCGAAGATCGCCAACGAAGAGGCGCACGTTGTCCTCTTCGGCAATCGTACCAAGCTCGGCGGTCAACCTCTTCTCGTCCATGTCCGCGAAGACGACGTTCGCCTCTTTGTCCGCGAAATGACGGGCGATGGCCAATCCGACGCCGTTCGCGGCGCCTGTGACAACAGCTGTTTTTCCGGCAATTGAGAAGCTCATCTTCGTCCTCCCGGCGGTTTCGGCCGCGCCGCGCGCAGCACTTTGTATGACCGGTCGCCCCCGATCTCGGCCACCTCTCCGAAAAGGGCGGCAAGGTGCCTTTCGTACGGAAGATGACGGTTGGCGACAAGGAAAAGCTGGCCCCGCCGCTTGAGGATGCGAGCCGAAGTCTCGATAAATGCGACCCCCAAATCGGGAGAAGCGGCGCGCCCTGTGTGAAAGGGGGGATTGGTCACGACGGTGTCGAAGACCTCGCTAGGCATGTAGGTTCTGGCGTCCGCCCATTCGAACCGGGCGCGCGGGTCCGGCACGTTGAGACGTGCGGCATCCAGGGCACGCTTTTCCGCTTCGACGAGGACGCAGGATGACACAGATTCACGTGTGAGAATTGAACGGGACAGAAATCCCCAACCTGCCCCGAGATCCGCAACCAGTGCGCCCAGCTTATCCGGCAAACAGTCCGCGAGTAATTCGGATCCGGGGTCAGGCCACTCTGCTGAGAAGACACCTGTCGGGATCTGAAAGCCGTCCGACGTGATGCGCGGGCCGGTATCTTTCCAGTCAAACAGGTCGGCATCCGGCGCGATCCCCAGAAGCTTTCCATGCGCCTTTGAGATTTGAACCGTTACGGTTGCACGCTTTCGGAGGTCTTTTGCAATGGCCTCAATTCCATCGGTCTTTTGGCCGTCCACAAGCACTGGCCCTTGGGTGATCCGTGCGGCCTCGGCCAGCCATGCTTTCCCCAAGGCGCGGGATCGTGGCAGAAATACGATAGTGAGTTCAGAGTGATCCGGGAGCTCGGAGACTACGTTTGCACCGTAACGTGCGAGCGCATCCATGTCGGGGCGAAACGACTGAACGATCGTGAGACGGTCACTTGGAAGCGGTGAGAGATCGGTATCCGATCGAGGGTCGATGGCCACGATTGGGCCATCGGGCAAAACCACTATGCCGTCAGAAATTGCAGAAGCTAGCCGCGATGCCATGCGGACACGTAGGGCGCCTGCCCTACTCCCGCTCCATCGTGCATTGCAGCGGGTGTTGGTGGCGGCGAGCGAAGTCCATCACCTGACTGACTTTCGTTTCAGCCACCTCGTGGCTGAACACACCGACAACGGCCACGCCTTTCTTGTGCACCGTGAGCATCAGTTCGAACGATTGAGCGTGGGTCATGCCAAAGAAGCGCTCCAGCACGTGGACCACGAACTCCATCGGTGTGAAGTCATCATTTAAAAGCAGAACCTTGTAGAGGGGCGGACGCTGGGTGCGCGTCTTTGTCTCCAGAAGAACGCTGCTGTCCGAGCTGCCATCGCCCGGGGCATCCTCGTCTGCCATCAGTATGGGTGCGGTAGAGGTCAAAGGTCTCAGATCAGGTGCGGAAGATTGCTCAATTCGGCTTTGCAATATAGTGGCTCTGCCGTCTGTGAAAAGAGCTAAGGGGCATGGATATGCCGAAAGGCAAGAGACTCTCGACGATTGGTTTCGATGCCGATGACACGCTTTGGCACAACGAGCGGTTCTTTCAACTAACGCAAGAGCGGTTTGCAGAGTTGCTGGCAGACTATGTGGAGGCCGGTCATTTGGGTGAGCGGCTTTTGGAGGCCGAGCGCCGGAATCTGGGGCGCTACGGATATGGGATCAAGGGGTTTGTCCTTTCGATGATTGAGACGGCCCTCGATGTGACGGGTGATTCTGTTCCGGCTTCGGTGGTCAGGGACCTGATCGACGCAGGGCATGAAATGCTGGAGCATCCAATTGACCTTCTTCCGCATGTTGGCGAGACGCTCGAGATCCTGTCCCGGGATCGCACTCTGGTCCTGATCACGAAGGGGGATCTTCTCGACCAGGAGCGCAAGCTTGCACAGTCGGGGTTGGGGGATTTGTTTGATGCGGTCGAGATCGTCGCCGAGAAGACAGAGACAACCTACACAGGCATATTCAGTGGGCTTTGCGGTGACCCGGCAGGCGCGATGATGGTCGGGAATTCGTTGAAGTCGGATGTCTTGCCGGCCCTCGCGGTGGGCGCGCATGCGGTCCATGTTCCCCACGAGCTGACCTGGGCTTTGGAGCACTCTGACGCGCCGCTTAACCACGAACGGTTTCATGCCCTGGAAAGCTTGGATGGGCTACTGACGCTAGTGGAGCATTTAGAAAATTCATGATCTTGTAGCAGCCGCCGTCACAACCACAATATCATGTATTCACACAATGGCACCGCCCCGAAATTGCCTGAATTTAAGGTATTTTTCGGGTTGAGCGCCTATGCTACGCTTCACCCAACGAATTTGGACGGGACAAGAATTCCCGCCATCAGAGGCAGCAAGGGCAGGCGCAGTGACACGCGTGCAAGGACAGTGGGCCGTTCGAGCCCTTCTTACTCTTTCGATTCTCGTTATGACGGGTGTTGCAGCGACCGCGGCCCCCTACGCCGCCATGGTGATGGATGCGCGGTCTGGTGAGGTGCTTCATTCGCGAAACGCTGACACGCGCCTCCATCCGGCGTCCCTGACGAAGATGATGACGCTTTACATCGCGTTCGAGGCGGTTGAACGGGGTGAAATCTCTCTGGACAAGAAAGTTAAGATTTCGCCCAAGGCAGCGTCGGAGCCGCCGTCCAAGCTTGGGCTGAAATCTGGGCAGCGGATTGCGTTTCGCTATCTCATACGGGCGGCGGCGGTAAAGTCCGCGAACGATGCGGCCACTGCCATTGCAGAAGCGGTCGAAGGCTCAGAGGCGGCGTTTGCGCGGCGCATGAACCGGACGGCCAAGGCTCTGGGCATGACGCGGACGACGTTCAAGAACGCTCATGGCCTGACTGAGGCAGGGCACCTTTCGACAGCACGAGACATGACCATCATGGGGCGGCGTCTGTTCTACGACTATCCGCAGTACTACAACATTTTCTCGCGCCGCTCGACGCATGCCGGGATTCGGGAGGTCGCCAACACGAATCGCAGGCTCCTGGGTGCCTATCGCGGCGCGGATGGGATCAAGACCGGCTATACGCGGGCCGCAGGGTTCAATCTTGTGGCTTCGGCGGAACGGGGTCAGGAGCGCATTATCGCGACCGTTTTTGGTGGGCGCTCAACGGCTACACGCAATGCCCGTGTGGCAGAACTTCTCGATATGGGGTTCCAGCGTGCGCCGACACGGGTCGCCGTCCGTCGGCCTGCTCCACCAGTGTACGGACCTGATGGACCAAGTGAAGCGGTGACGACGCTCAAGGTTCTGGCAGTGGTTCGCAGCCCCCGCCCGGCTGCGCGGCCAGAGCAGGATGCCGCCACTGCGATCGCTTCGGCGGATATTGCCGGCTCGGTCGATGAGGCACTGGCGATTGTAGATCTGGAAGAGCGGTCGGCACCGGAGCCTGTTGTTGATCTGGAAGACGCGGCAGGCGCGCTGGTTGCCTCTCTCGTACCGCTAGCAAGGCCAAGACCAGCGACGACTCAGGATCAAGCAGTGTCGGACGCTGCAGATGCCATTTCATCCCAGGCGGAGACAGAGCAGCAGATCGTTACCCGGATGACAACGTCAGGCGGACGGCACTGGGGTATCACGATGGGCCGGTACGGATCGCGCCATCAGGCGGAGCGGATCCTGTTGCAAACCGCACTGTTGGAGCTCGGAACGCTTGACGAAGCGCTTCGCAAGGTCGTGGAGCGTCAAGGCGGGTTCGAGGCGAACTTTGTCGGGCTCTCAGAGGAACAGGCGGACCTTGCTTGTCGGCGGCTCTCGGCTCGGAACGTCGACTGCGCGACGATCGGGCCTGGCTGACCTTTAGGCAACCTCGCCCGGAAGGTCGAAGGCCGCAGAGAGCAGTTCCTGAGTGTAGGCGTCTTGAGGGCTCCTGAACACGTCGGATGCAAGCCCGGCTTCAACCACATCTCCGCGTTTCATCACCATCACCTTGTGGCTGAGGGCCCTGACCACCTTCAAGTCGTGGCTGATGAAGATGTAGGCCAGACGGTGTTTGCGCTGAAGCTCGCGCAAGAGTTCGACGATCTGGACCTGAACGGTCATGTCGAGCGCCGAGGTTGGTTCGTCCAAAACAACAAGACGCGGACGCAGGATCATGGCGCGGGCAATCGCGATCCTTTGGCGCTGTCCACCGGAGAATTCGTGCGGGTAGCGATTCATGGTCGCCGGGTCGAGCCCGACTTCGGCCATGATCTCGGCGACCATTTCGCGCGCGTTCTTGCCCGGTGCTGTGCCGTGGACTGTGAGACCCTCGGCAATGATCTCTTCCACGCTCATCCGTGGGCTTAAGGATCCGTAGGGATCTTGAAACACGATCTGCATGTCGCGCCGCAGGGGGCGGAGATCCCGCGTGCGCAAGCCCTGGATATCGCGGCCCATGAAGACCACGGGACCGTCGGAGGAGATGAGGCGCATGATGGCAAGGGCGAGGGTGGTTTTGCCGGATCCGCTTTCGCCGACCACGCCCACGGTTTCGCCTTCGCGGACGCTGAAGCTGGCGGCGTTGACTGCTTTTACGTGTCCAACTGTCCGCTTCAGAAGTCCGCGCTGAATCGGGAACCAGATGCGCAGGCGATCCGTCTCGGCCACGACTTGAGCATCGTCGGGTACGGGTGACGGTTCTCCTGCGGCTTCGGCAGACAGGAGTTTGATCGTATAGGGGTGTTGCGGATTGCCGAAGATCTCGGCCGTGGGCCCGTGTTCGACGATTTCGCCGTCCTTCATCACGCACACCCGGTCTGCGATACGCCGCACGATACCGAGGTCATGGGTGATGAAGAGCATGCTCATTTGCTCTGCGGCCTTGAGCTCCCCCAAAAGCTCAAGGATCTGGGCTTGGATGGTCACATCGAGCGCCGTCGTGGGCTCGTCAGCGATCAGGAGTTCCGGGCCGTTCGCTAGGGCCATGGCGATCATGACGCGCTGGCGCTGGCCGCCAGACAGTTGGTGTGGATAGGCGCCGAGGCGCATTTCCGGGTCCTGGATGCCCACTTTGTGGAGGAGTTCGAGGATGCGGTCGCGAGCCTCCGCCCCTTGCAGCCCCTGATGCAAGGCAAGACTTTCGGCGATCTGCTTCTCTAACGTGTGCAGCGGGTTCAGCGACGTCATCGGCTCCTGAAAGATGAAGCTGATGTCGTTTCCACGGACGGCACGGAGGTGGGCCTCATCTGCAC
>CAWUIX010000043.1:0-9437 GCA_963922395.1 uncultured Rhodobacterales bacterium
GGTGCGGATCGGGCGGACGGAGCGGATCACCTCGATCGCCGACCTCATTTCATCGCGCTACGGGAAATCGACGCTTCTTGGGGTATTGGTCACGCTTCTCGCTGTGGTTGGCACGACGCCGTACATTGCGCTGCAACTTCAATCCGTGACTTTGGCCTTTGATGTGTTTGTGCCGCCAGAACAAGGAGGTGTGTCGACCGGCCTTCTGGTTGCGGCGGGGCTTGCGCTTTTTACCGTCGTGTTCGGGACACGGAACCTGGACGTGAACGAGCGGCACCATGGGGTGGTGATCGCCATCGCGGTGGAAGCAGTGGTGAAGCTGGTCGCCCTGTGTGCCGTGGGCGTGTTCGTTGTTTGGGGTGTTGCCGGTGGACCGGTCGACGCGGCGCGGATTATTGACGCCTCGCCAATTGCGCAGTGGGATATGCAGCCCGAGCGTTGGGTGACGCTGACCTTCCTTGCCGGTGCCGCGTTCCTTTGCTTGCCGCGAATGTTTCATGTGCTGGTCGTCGAGAACTCGGATGAGGAACATCTCTTCACCGCGTCCTGGGCATTTCCGGTTTACCTGCTCCTGATCTCGCTTTTCGTGATCCCCATTGCCGTTGTTGGCCTTGCGGTGATGCCTGCGGGGGCCAACCCGGATCTTTTCGTGTTGACGGTGCCGCTGGCGTTTGATCGCGAGTGGTTGGCGATGCTGTCGTTCCTCGGTGGCTTCTCCGCAGCCACGTCGATGGTGATCGTGGCGTCCATCGCGCTGTCGACCATGGTGTCGAACCACATCGTTTTGCCGATCTGGCTGAGCGCCCGGTCCGATGGGGCGAAGCTCTCGGGGGATGTGCGCCACGTGGTGATCCTGTCGCGTAGGTTGTCCATCGCTGGGGTTTTGGGGCTGGGCTACATTTACTTCCGCTATTCGGGAGGGGCCGCGCTGGCGGCGATGGGGCTCATTGCCTTTGTGGGTGTGGCGCAGGTGTTGCCGGCCCTGATTGGCGGGATTTACTGGCGCGGCGCGACGCGTGTTGGGGCGGCGGCAGGCGTCACGATTGGCTTTGCGGTGTGGCTCTATTCGTTGTTCCTTCCAAGCCTCGGCGTCGGTGTTATCTTTTCTGCCGCGACCTTTGCGGATGGGCCGTTCGGGATTGGGTTGCTGCGCCCTCAGGCGCTGTTTGGGATTGAAGGTCTGGATCCCTTGGTCCACGCGGTATTCTGGAGCCTGTCGTTGAACACGCTTGCGTTCTGCGTGGGGTCAATCCTGAGCTTTCCGCAGCCCCTTGAGCGGCTGCAGGGCGCCACCTTCATCAACATTTTCCGGTATTCCGAGAGCGCGCGCGGTTGGGGGCAGAGCACGGTTGAAGCCGAAGACCTGTTGATCATGGCGCAGCGGATCCTGGGACCCGATGAGGCGCAGGCGCTGTTCATGCAGGTGGCGGCCGAGCAAGGGAAGGTCGGGTACCTGCCCGATGTGACGCCCGAGTTTCTGGAGCAGTTGGAGCGTGAGCTGTCCGGCTCGGTCGGCGGTGCGACGGCCCATGCCATGCTGGCACAGTTGACCGGTGGGGTTACGGTCTCGGTTGAAGATCTGATGCGGGTGGCCGACGAGACCCAGCAGATGCTGGAACAGCAGCTGCAGCTGGAGGCGAAGTCGGTGGAACTGGAGCGGACCGCGCGTCAGTTGCGGGATGCGAACGCGAAGCTGACGCAGTTGTCGATCCAAAAGGACGCGTTTCTGAGCCAGATCAGTCATGAGCTGCGCACGCCGATGACGTCCATCAGGGCGTTTTCCGAGATCCTTATGGGATCTGATCGGATCTCGGCCTCGGACCGGCAGCATTATTCGACGATTATCCATGATGAGACGCTTCGACTGACGCGTCTGTTGGATGACCTGTTGGATTTGTCGGTGCTGGAGAACGGTCAGGTCACACTGAACATCCAGACAGATAGCCTGCGGGCCGTGATTGATCGCGCGGAGCGGGCGGTGAAATCCTCGGATCTTGGGGCCAAGTTGACGATCGTGCGGTCCTTTGAGGCGGAGGATGTGTCGATTGAGACGGACAGTGACCGGCTGGCGCAGGTGTTCATCAACGTCATGTCGAACGCGGCAAAGTATTGCGAGGCGGACGAGCCGAAGCTGACGATCCGTGTTGGCGGGGATGATGTGCGGCGTTGGGTCGATTTTGTGGACAACGGGCATGGGATCCCGGAGGACAGTCAATCGCTGATCTTCGAGAAATTTGCGCGTTTGTCCGATCAGAGTGCGGCGGGCAGTGCCGGTCTGGGCCTTGCGATCTGTCGGGAGATCATGCAGCGGCTTGGGGGCAGCATTGCCTATCTGCCGGGGCAGGGAGGTGCGGCTTTTCGGATTGCGTTGCCCGAGGCGCGCCGCGCGGCGGCGGAATGAGGGCAACGGCCAGTTAACCTTGATGTGGCAGGACCTGTTTCGCGCCCCCTTTGATGGGCGCGTGGCACTGGGTGATGCATGGCCGGACAGGACGGCGCAGAGATTATCAGGCGCATGCTGAAACCGTCTTCGGGCGGGCCTTCGAAGGGCATTTCGGAGGGACGGGCCTGGCGGATGTCGGTGCCGCGTGTGTCAGAGAAGAAAATCGGGCTTCTGGCCGCTGTGACCGGGTATGCGGAGGATACGGTCGCGTTTGAGGACATCCTCGGTGAATGGGCTGAGGCCTCGCTCTATCAGGAGTTGCGAGGTGAGGATGAGCAGCGGGGGTTGGCGGTTGTCGATCCTGAAGCGCTGACTGCGTTGATCGACGTTCAAACCATGGGTCGCGTTTCAACGCGGGCTATCGAAGCGCGGCACCCCACGGCCATTGACGCGGCGCTGGCCGGACATGTCGTGGAAGCTTGGATGGATGGCGTGCGCGAGCAGTTGGGGTCGCGCGAAGGGCAATTGGGTTGGTCGCTTGGGGGGCATATCCCGAACGCGCGTATGGGGAAGTTGGCCATTGATGAGGGGGTTTATCGACGCCAGGAGGTGCGGATCAGTTTTGGCGACGGCGCACGAAGCGGTGCGATTGTTCTGATGCGGCCCTTGGGGCGGGGCGGGCCGGTTGACGCACCTGTCTCGCGTGACGAGGGATCGCCCGCGCTGGATGTATCAGCGGAGATCGCAGCCGTTTTGTGCCGGACAACGATTTCATTGCACCGTCTCTTGGAGCTGTCCCCCGGGGACGAGCTGATGGTACCGCGTGGGGCGGTGGAAAAGGTACGGCTGGAGACGCGGGATGGGCAGAAGCTCGCCGTGGGCCGTCTGGGGCAAAGTAACGGGCGTAAGGCGGTGCGGTTGGTTTCCGGTGTCGAGGCTTCGGCGGATGCTGGTGCCGGACTTGCGGGTGGGAGCGGTTCGTGGATCACGGATACTCCGCCCGAGGTGTCCGCCTTGCCCTTGCCTGATGCGCCGCCTCTGGAAGAGTGAGGCGCTTTCGGTACGCGGGGCTATCCGCCGACGATGGAGGGACGCGCGCCCGGACTGAGTTGTGGGGCGACCCACATGCCGAGGGCCATGGCCACGAAGAAGAGGGCCCCGGGCCAACCGCCATAGGTAAGTGACGCCATGGCCGGGCCGGGGCAGAGGCCGACAAGGGCCCAACCGGCCCCGAAGAGGGCAGAGCCAATCGCGAGGCGTGGTGTGATCACCGGATCCGGCGGGGTGGGGAAGGAACCTCCTGCCAACGGTTTGCGGTTCGATGTGAGGCGCCAGGCGATGGCCATGGGCAGGATGGCGCCGCCTAGAACGAAGGCCAGGGTTGGGTCCCAGTCGCCGGTGACGTCGAGCCAGCCCTGGACCTTGCGGGTATTGGTCATGCCGGAGAGGAGTAGTCCGAGCCCGAAGAGACCGCCACAGAGAAAAGCAAAGGCATTCCGCATCAGATCACCCCCACGACGTGCCGAGCGAGGAAGAGGGTGACTGCCCCGGCGGCGAGATAGATCAGGGTCGCGACGATGCCCCGGCGGCTGAGGCGGGAGATGCCGCAGACCCCGTGGCCGGAGGTGCATCCGTTCGCCAGTCGGGTGCCGAGGCCTACGAGAAGGCCCCCAACGATCAGGACCGGGATCGCGGTGGTGGCCTGGGTCGCGGCGCCGCCCGATAAGATGGCGGCAAGACCGGGGATGCCGATCAGGCCCGCGAGGAAAGCCAGTCTTTCCTGTTTGTTCGATGCGCCGGAGCCGTCGATCAGACCGCCGAGAAGCCCGGAGGCCCCCATGATCCGGCCGTTTAGGAGGAGAAACAGGGCGGCGGCGGTGCCGATCATCAGGCCGCCCCCTAATCCCCAGATCCAGTCGGTTTGCATGGTGTGAATGTCCCTAAAGCTTGTTCACGGGGAGTTTGAGAAAGACATCCCCCTGATCGTCAGGCTCCGGCATATGGCCAGCGCGCATGTTCACCTGAAGTGATGGCAGGATGAGCTTCGGCATACCGAGCGTGGCGTCGCGCGCGTCCCGCATGTCGACGAAGTCCGCGGCAGTCTTTCCCTCGCCGACATGGACATTCTTCGCCCGCTGCTCGCCGACCGTGCTTTCCCAGGCATAGGTATCCCGACCGGGGGCCTTGTAATCGTGGCCGACAAAGATGCGGGTTTCTTCCGGGAGCGCGAGGATCTTTTGGATCGACTTGTAGAGCTCTTCGGACGAGCCGCCTGGGAAGTCGCATCTCGCCGTTCCGAAATCGGGCATGAAGAGCGTGTCGCCCACGAAGGCCGAATCCCCGATGACATAGGTCAGGCAGGCGGGCGTGTGTCCGGGCGTGTGCAGGACATCGGCCCTCATCTGGCCGATATGAAAGGCGTCGCCGTCCGCGAAGAGGCGGTCGAACTGTGAGCCATCGCGCTGAAACTCGGTTCCTTCGTTGAAGATTTTCCCGAAGGTGTCCTGAACGACGGTGATGTTCTTACCGATCCCGATCTTTCCACGCAGGTGCTCCTGAAGATAGGGCGCTGCAGAGAGGTGATCGGCGTGCACATGGGTTTCGAGGATCCACTGTACGTCGAGATCGTTGCCTCGAACGAAGTCGATGATCGCGTCAGCGGACGCGGTATCGGTGCGGCCACTGGCGTGGTCGAAATCGAGCACGCTGTCGATGATGGCTGTGGCCCGGCTTTGCGGTGCCGTTACGACATAGCTGATCGTATTCGTGGCCTGATCGAAGAAGCCCTTGACGTTGGGGTGCATTCTGCTGCTCCTATCTGTCTTGGGGAATTTATGCGGCCGCTTCACATATTTCAATATTTGAATATGTCCGGCTTTTGATGTGCGGAAAGACTTTTGAAAGACACGTTAGGGATATCTCAAGAGGCGATGCGCGACGCAGCCGAGGAGGCCGCGACCGTCCTTAAGGCGCTGTCGAACCCGTCACGGCTTTTGATCCTGTGCCAGCTGGTCGAGGAGGAGCGCACGGTTGGCGAAATGGAAAAGTCGCTGGGCCTTGGGCAGGCCTATGTCAGCCAGCAGCTTGCGCGTCTGCGTGATGAGGGGCTTGTCAGCGCGACCCGTGATGGGCGTTTGATGCGCTATCGTTTGAGCGATCCTCGTGTGACGCCGGTTATCCGCACTCTTTACGAGCAGTTTTGTTCGCAGTGAGTCGTTTCCTTCGTCTCTGAAGGAGGCTTTTGCCGCAAAACTGTGCGAAATCCTCGCTTTTGATCCTTGAATACGTAACCGGTGCGGACCCGCGTCGTGAATTAGTCAAACTTGGCCTATAGGTGACCGGTGGAAGCCAGAACATGCTGGCCGTCGGTCGAGGGACATCGACCAATGGGAGGAACCGCCGTGGAATATACTGCTACCGCACACACCTGCCGGGACGCGATTGACTGGTTCGCCGATGAAATTCGGCGTGACCCCGCAAGGATCGAAGATCTGAAAGATATGCTGCGAGCCAAGATTGGCTTGGTGCCAGCACTTGTTTCTGCGAGCCCCGCCACGCCGGATCAGGAAGATCCCGAAGATTTTTGGAATAACGTTCCCGTCTGATTGCGCGCCGGTCGCTTCTGACCATCCAGGTCGCTTGCCTTTTGCCGTCCCGGGGGTAGAACCGGGGTAAGAGCAGTGTGCATCAAGGCAGGGGACCAGAATGGGAAGGCCGGTCACCGTTCAGAGCACCGAGGGGCTCTCGGTGCTGACCATCGATCATCCGCCTGCGAATGCGCTGTCCGCCGAGGTTGTTGGCGCGCTTTCAGAGGCGTTCTCTGAAGTGGTTGCTTCGCCGGAGACGCGTGCAATCGTTCTGGCCGCGCGGGGAAAGACATTTCCGTCCGGCATCGACATCGCCGATTTTGATGACCCGTCCCGGACGGCGGCGCTTGCGGATCTTTGTCATGCCATTGAGGGTTCGGAAAAGCCCGTGATCGCGGCGCTGCACGGGACCGTTTTCGGGGGTGGGCTGGAGCTTGCGATTGCCGCGCATTACCGGATTGCGGACCGGCGGGCGCAGTTTGGCATGCCCGATGTGGCTTTGGGTCAGTCTCCGGGTGCCGGGGGCACACAACGGTTGCCGCGCCTTGTTGGTGCTGCCGCGGCCATTGATATGATGGTGACCGGAAAAGGCGTGACGGCCGCTAATGCCCAGGACCTCGGGCTTGTGGATGCGGTGGCGGATGGTCCCTTGCCGATCTTTACGCTGAAGTGGGTGAAGGCCGGTCTTTCAAAGGGGCTGCCATCCCGGCCGACGCGCGGGGATCTCGGGAAACTCTCCGATCAGCCAAAGGCGCTGAGCGCGATTGAGGCGCGCCGGAAGGCGGTGAAGCCCGGACCCGTGAATGCCGCCGAAAAGATCCTCGATTGCGTTCAGGCGGCCCTTTTGCTTCCGTTTGATGCAGCGCTGACATTTGAGCGTACGGCGTTTGAGGATCTGGTTTCCGCGCCCGGGGCACGAGCGTTGCGGCATGTGGTGCAGGCTGAGCAACGGACGAAGGAAGCGCCTTTGGACGAGCCCGCCGAGCCGTTGCCCGTGGCGCGGGTCGGTGTGTACGGGGCCGGGGTTTCGGGCACGGGGATTGCGACGGCCTGTCTGGACGGCGGTTTCCCGGTGACGCTTGTGGAGCCGGATCTTGATCGGCTTGAGGCGGCCGTCGACAACATTATCGACATCTATGACCGGCAGCAGAAGCGAGGCCGCATCGACGCGCAAACGCGCGACACTCGGATTGCGCGGCTGACGGGGAAGACCGATCCCGGAGCGCTGGCGGATGCGGATTTTGTGATCGAGACGATGCCCGAGGATGCGGCGACGAAGCGGCGGGCTTTTGGTGCGTTGGACGCTGTGATGAAGCGTGACGCGATCCTTGCCACGAACACCGCAACAGTCGACATCGACGGGTTGGCCGCGGGAACGGGCCGGGCGGCGCAAGTGGTTGGGCTGCACTTCATGACGCCGGCCCATGTTTTGCGGTTGGTCGAAGTGGTCGTACCCGTGGAGACAACGGATTCGGTTATTGCGACGGCGTTTGCCCTGGCGCAGAAGATCGGGAAGGTGCCGATTCTGTCTGCTGTGAGCGACGGCTTTGTCGCGGACCGGGTACATGGCGCGTATCACCAGTCGGCGGAATATCTTGTGGAAGCGGGTGCTTCGATTGCCGAGGTGGATGCGGCGATGCGCGCCTATGGATTCCCGATGGGACCGTTTCAGATGATGGACCTGGCGGGGCTTGAAGACGGCGGTGCCCGGTCCGAGCGCTATGCCCGTGTTGGCAGTGCGCCGACACGGCTTGCGACGGCGTTCATCGAACGCGGTCGGGTGGGGCGGCGCGCCGGACGCGGGTTTTACGCTTATGACAAGAAAGGTCAGGCCGTCTCTGGCGATCCGGAGGCCGGGTCCATCGTGTCAGAGGTTCGGGCGCTCTCGGGCAAGAGTGCGCGCGAGATCAATGCTGAGGAGATTCAGCGGCGCTGTCTTGCGGCCATGGCAAATGAAGGGGCGAAGATCATGGGCGAGGCGGTCGCACAGCGGCCGTCAGACATCGATCTTGCGGCCATTCTTGGGTTCGGGTTCCCGCGCTGGCGGGGCGGGCCGATGATGGCGGCGGATCTGACCGGGCTGCTTCGGGCGAAACGGGATCTCGATGGGTTTTCCGCCGATGATCCGGTATTCTGGAGCCCGGCGCCTTTGTTTGCCGATCTGGTGAAGAATGGGCGGCGCTTTGGCGATCTGAACGACGACTAGAGGTCGCGCTTTGGGTTTCCGCGGTAGTGGGCGAGGCGCGCGAAGAGGTCGTTGCCCATCTGGGCGGCAAGGCTGGTCACGTCCATGGGCAACCAGTTCTCTGCGATGAGGTCCCCTTCGAGGCGATAGAAATCCATGACCGGCATGCGGATGCGGCGACCCGTGGGGGTCATGCCGAGGTAGGGGCCTTGATGGGTTCCGGCGACGACCCCGCCGGTGACCGCGTAGGGGCCGTCGGAGATGCGGATGTAGTGGCCTTCTGAGATCCGGTCGGGGAATGCCTTCAGAAACGGGATCTGATGGTGGGCGCGAAAGCCGTCGAGGCCGCGGGTGATGCCGATGCCGCCGGCGGCGTAATACATGAAATCCGGAGTCCAGTGCTCGGCGTGGGGCATCGAGGCGAGCGATTTGCCGTCAAAGGACAGAAGGGCGTTGTGCATCGCGAAGACGGTGTCCAGGGCGTCGGGGCCGTGCCAGTCGGTGTCTTTTAGGCGCACACCATCGTTGGTTGCTGGGCCGGGCCACATGCCTTTTGCGCCGAACGAGGGGGGCAGGACGGAGATCCCGGCCTGGTCCATCAGGTCGATCAGGTCAAAGTGGAGCCAGCTTTGCCGAATACGGTCTCCGTCTAGCCAGTGTGCTTCGCTGTAGCGGAGGTGGATGACACTGTGGGTGGCTGTGATGCCCTTGAGGTCCTGTGTGAAGGTGCCTTGCAGGTGCCCGAGCGCCGCGATCAGGTGCGGGGCCCTGGGACCTGCTAGCCGGGGATCGTCACGGTTTTCGCCACCAACGAAAATCAGGTCACGTCGCTCCATGTCCGGGATGGCGGTCCGAAGGTCTGACCACAGACGCGCCAGATCTGCCGTGCCAGTGAGGTTCCCCCAGGGGGCGGTGACGGTTGCTGTGGCATCCTGATAGTAGACTGCGCCGATGTCTTCGCCGCGGGCCAGATCCCGGAGAAGGGCGTGTGCTTTGGCCTTGCTGTTCGGTGGGAGCATAGGGTCGCGCGCTTTTCTTGCATTCGTGTGCAAAATCACCTAGCGCGAACCTTGCGGGCCTGTCCAGCGTGTCCGCGATCTCAATGGAGGGCGAAGGGATGAAAGGGTCACGGCCAGAGCAGGCGGTGTTGAGCCGGGATACGGATATGTCCAAGACCGAGGCGACGCGCGCGGAGATCGAGCGCATGGTCGATGGTCTGAACGATCACCGCATCGCCCATATCGGAGAGTACTTTTCCGCGGGCTACAACTCGTATGGCAAT
>CAWUIX010000044.1:0-9433 GCA_963922395.1 uncultured Rhodobacterales bacterium
ATCTACACAGGCGAAGACACTCTTTCCCTACACGACGCTCTTCCGATCTCCGAAGGGTGACAACGACAACACCGGCAAAGACAGCGGCAACTCCGGCGGTGGTAAAGGCGACCGAGGAGAAAGAAGCGGCGGCTTTGGTGGTGGCGGCAAGGGCGAACGCGGCGGAAACCGCTTCAAGTAAGCCCGTCACCCCATACTGACGCTCAAAGCATAAAACGCCCGGCCTAGGCTGGGCGTTTTCGTTTTCGGTCAGTTGATGCTTCGGCGAAGCGCGCGACCGGAGCTATTCGGTCCAGCGCACGCTGGTCAGATCATTCGCCTGGGTCGGGGCGTTGAGCCAAAGCCCTTCAATCTTTGCATTTGCAACTCCGGTTCGGGCGAGCTGAAAGAGATAACCGTTCACATAGTCATCCGCGATCATGCGCTGCGCGGCTTCCAGAATGTCAGACCGCTCTGACGCCTCTGTCGCGATATCGAGGTCGGCCATAAGCTCTTGGAATTCGGGCTTGTCATACTGAAAGTAGTATTCTGGTCGGGCATAGATATTGATGTCCATGGGCTCGGTATGACTGACGATCGTCAGATCGAAATCCTTACCGCGAAACACCTGTTCGAGCCACTGGGCCCATTCCAGGTTCTCGATCTCGGCCGTAATCCCGACCGCCGCCAATTGATTTGCGATGATCTCCCCGCCACGGCGCGCATAGGACGGCGGCGGCAGCTTGAGCGAAAGCGTAAGCCCATCCGCGTACCCCGCTTCCGCCAGCAAGGACTTCGCAAGATCCGGATCATGGCCGGACTGGCCGGTGAGATCGACATAATCAGGGTTATGGGGCGCGAAATGTGTGCCAATGGGTGTGCCGTAGCCAAACATCGCACCATCGATGATCTCTTGCCGGTTGATCGCGTGGGCAAGGGCCTTGCGCACACGGACGTCTGAAAGTGCTTCCGCCTGATTGTTGGTCGACAGGATGGTTTCGCCCTCGGTCGAGCCAATCAGGAGTTTGAAGCGTGGGTCGGCTTCAAACTGAACAAGCGTTTCGGGGGCCGGATAGCCAGGAAACGCATCAATGTCGCCCGCCATCATGGCCGCAAATGCCGCCGTTGGGTCCGAGATGAACTTGAAGGTCGCCATCTCAAGCGCCGGTACATCGCCCCAGTAGTCCGGGTTCCGCATCAGTTCGACCCGGTCGCCCTGAACCCACTGGCTGAACTTGAACGGTCCCGTGCCGATTGGGTTGGTGGCGGCCTCACCCGCCGAAGACTCGTCGAGAATGATCGCGTCGCCCCAGGCCATGTTCGTCAGAAACCCGCCGTTTGGCGCGCTGAGTGTCACCTGTACTGTTGTGTCGTCCACAACGGCGACGTCGGCGATACCGGCAAAAAGCGCCTTCTGGGCGTTGGTGGAGTCCTCTGCCCGTGCGCGATCGAGTGAGAACTTCACATCTTCCGCAGTGAACGCAGCACCGTCATGAAACGTCACGCCAGAGCGGAGGTTGAACGTATAGGTCAGGCCGTCATCCGAGATATCCCAGCTTTCGGCGAGGCCGGGCGCGATGGATCCGTCCGATTGATACCGCGTCAGGCCTTCGAACACGTTGGCATAGACCACTTCGTCGATCGCCGCGGCAGCGCCGCCGGTCGGATCGAGGTTGGGCGGCTCAAGCTGCATCCCGATGGTGATATCTGTTTGCTGGGCAAAGGCGCCGCCTGCCACCAAGGCAAGCAGCGCAGCCGAAACTGTCAGGTGCGTTCGCATCTGGGTCTCCCTCCTGGACTTTTGCCAGAGCTTACACCGGTGGGCGGGAAACCCCAGAGGGAAATCACGTGTGATTGCTTTGGGTCCAATGACGGGGATGTGAACGGGCGTGACTTGCCAGAGCGGTCTCGGCCAGCGAGGGGTTCACAGAAATCGACGGCTGAGATTGGTTGATGAGTAGAAAGCGCAAGGCACCACGAAAGAAGGCACAGGGCGCGCCTACATCCCCGGCAAAGGGAAAGGCGATGGACCGCCGCTCGGCTCTGCGCCTTCTTCGAAATGGCGGGATTGGCCTTGCGGTCGCTGGCGGGGTCGGTGTGTTCTCAGTGAATGCTGTTCGCGCCACAGTCCGAGAGCAGGATTTAGGACGGATCGGGGGCGGCGTCCCGATGGTCGTTCAGGTCCACGATCCGTCTTGTCGGCTGTGCACAGAGCTACAGCGGAACACACGACGGGCGCTGCGCGCGTTCGATGAGGCCGACCTTCAATATGTAGTGGCCAACATTAATACGCCCGAAGGAGGGGCGCTTGCCGGTCGTTACGGGGTCGAACATGTGACGCTGCTTTTGTTCGACGGCGCGGGCGAGATGCGGCAGGTGCTGCACGGGGTCCGGCAGAAGGATGAGCTTCGAGGGCATTTTGAGGCCCACCTGGCGCGGACGACAGGCAGCTAGTCCCCTCCGTCCAATAACTCCGCCAGAACCAGTGCCATAACTTTCGCGCTGTCGAGCATATCATCAACAGCGATCCACTCATCAGGCTGGTGCGCGAGATCGAGGATGCCAGGCCCATAGGCGATGCAGTTTTTCAGGCGACCGATACGATCGATGTGCTTTTGATCGTAGGTACCAGGGGAGCATACAAAGTCCGGAGCCTTGGCAAGCACCCGCTCGATCGCGGCTGCCGTCGAACGAACAACGGGCGCGTCGCGATCGGCCATTGATGGCAGAACTTCGTGTAACTCTCTGACTTCATATGAGAATTCTGGGCGCTCCGCGCGAACACGCTCGAGGAGGCTGTGAATTTCGAATTTCACCTCGTCGATGTCTTCTTCAATCAAGAATCGGCGGTCGATGATGATGCGGCAGCGATCGGCGACGCAGGGTGCGGGAAACCCCGTGAACCCAGCGGGTGGTTCCGGCTCGCCGCCGTGGATGGAGTTGATGTTGAGCGTGGACTGACGAGCGCCTTCCGGTACGACGGGCATTTCGGTGCGCTTTGAGGCAAGGAGCGGAAAAAGCGTCTCCTCCATCTCTTCCAGCACCGCGCCCATATGGCGAATGGCACTGTCGCCCAGAAAGGGCATGGACCCGTGGGCAATCCGGCCCTTTGTTTCGATCTCCGCCCACCAGACGCCCCGATGCCCCAAGCAGACGCGGTCTTTGTTCAGGGGTTCTGGAATGATTACATGCTGCACGCGTTCCGGGTCGAACCATCCCCGCTCGGCGAGGTATGCGACCCCTCCGTAGCCACCGGTTTCTTCGTCGGCCGTGCCGGAGATTTCGATGGCCCCTGCAAAGTCCGGGGCCGTGGCCACGAATGCCTCAGCCGCGATGATCGCAGCCGCAATACCACCTTTCATGTCGCAGGTGCCACGACCGTAGATCTTGCCGTCCTTCAAAACACCGGCAAAAGGATCAACAGTCCAACCATGGCCAACTTCTACGACATCCGTGTGGCCGTTGAAGTGGACGCAGTCCCCAGCCCTTTTTCCCTCGCGGCGGGCGATGACATTCCAGCGAGGCCAGGCGTCGCTGTCGCCCGGTGTGCCCTCGGCGCGTATGAATTCCGCCTCGAAGCCGGATCTGGCCAGCCTTTGCGCAAGGAAATCGCAGATCTCGCGATAGTTCTCCCCTGGAGGATTGAGAGTCGGGATCTGAACAAGTGCCTGGGTGAGTTCGATCAGATCGCCTTCACGGGCGGTGATGTTTCCGGTCAGGCGGTCGGCGAGGGTCATGGTGTAAGGCTAGTGTGCTAGCGGTGGTCGAACAAGCCGCTCGCAAGAACCGCAGATCGTCAAAGGACGCTTTCGATCCGGGCGATATCGACGGGATTATTCAATTCCCAGAACACCCGGTCGCGCGCATCGACTTCGACACAGAGGACGTCCTCGCCGTTTTCGAGAAACCGGAGTTGTTCAAGGCCTTCCAACTGCTCAAGCGGTCCCGGCTCCCAGGCCATGTAGCGATCCAGAGCATCTGGTCGATACGCATAGACGCCGACATGGTGCATCACTGGCGGGCTATCTGTCTCCGGATCCGGGAGAAACGGAATAAGCTCTTTGGAAAAGTAGAGCGCCGTTCCATCTCGGCGGCACACTGCTGTTGTCGCGCCGACCATGCCGTTGCGGCGGTCTTCGCGGAAGCGGGCGTAGGCCTCGGCATCGGTTTTGAGGATCGGCGTTGCGACACCCACATCCGGTCTGGTCGACAGAGCGGTGATAAGATCTTCCATGAACCAGGGCGGTGTAAGCGGGGCATCGCCTTGGAGGTTCACAACAAGATCGGGCGACGTGCCGAGACGGGCGACGGCATCCGCGCACCGCTCTGTGCCGTTCCGACACTGTTCCGACGTCATCACGACCTCGCCACCGAAATCCCGGACATGGTTTGCGATCCGGTCGTCGTCGGTGGCGACGAGCACCTGATCGACACCGGCGACGCGGGTCCCCGTCTCCCAGGTGCGCTGGATCAGTGTTTTTTCTCCATCAGCGCCCTTCAAGATTGCCAGTGGTTTGCCCGGATATCGCGAGGAGGCGTAACGCGCCGGAATAAGGATCGTCACGCTCATGACAGAACCCCCGCGCGCAGACAGTCATGGATGTGCAGGAAACCGGCAAAGCGTCCGTCTTCCTCGCGTACGACGCAACTGGTGATGCCGTTTCCCGTTTCCGTCATGAACTTCACCGCCTCAGACGCCCGCATATCCGGCGTGACCGAGGCCGGGTTGGATGTCGCGATGTCACCCGCCCGGGACGACCAGAGGCGTTCGGCATGTCGGCGCATGTCCCCGTCTGTGATGATGCCGGTGACGTCGCCGTCATCCTGAACCAATGCGACGCCCAGCGCCTTTTCCGCCATAACGGCGACCGTCTCGGACATTTCTGAATTGGGCGTCACCATGGGAAGGGCGTCGCCTGTGTGCATGAGATCCCGCACGGTCAGGAGCATAGCGCCCAGCTTTCCGCCTGGGTGGTAGCGTCGGAAATCCTCTGCCGCTGTTCCAAGGAGGTGGGTGACCCCGACGGCGAGGGCATCACCGATCGCAAGGGACAGGGTTGTCGATGTGGTTGGGGCCAGACCGTTGGGGCATACCTCCCGAACTTTGCCATATGCAATCGTCACGGCAGCGGCCCGGCTGAGCGTTGACTCCTTTGCGCCTGTCAGAGCGACAATTGGATTGCCGTGCTCTTCCGCGAAATGGAGGAGGTCAGACAGTTCCGTTGTCTCGCCCGAATTCGACAGGACGAGGAGGACGCTGTCCCGCGTTACAAGGCCAAGATCACCGTGAGACGCCTCCGCCGGGTGAAGGAAGATCGCGGCCTTGCCGATCGAGCGAAAGGTCGAGGCAAGCTTACCGGCGATGTGACCGGATTTTCCGATACCCGCGACGATCAAAGGTCCGGTGGAGTCGTAGATCAGGCGCACCGCCGCCGCCAGTTCCGCTCCGCCCTGTTCGGCATAGGTCGTGATGGCCGCAGCCTCATCGCGAAGCGCGACAACGCAGGCGTCCATGAGTTCTTTATCATTCATTTGGGGTGGTCCCTGCCCATGACCGCTCTTTACGCGGGCTTGCAACACATGGCCAGGGGGTGAGGTGTGATCAAGCGGCGGGGACCGCGCCGACCCGATTCCGGCAGGGTCCAATGAGGGCGGCGATAGCCAGAATGATACCGGATACAGTTGCGATCATCCCGGCAGCGCTAACCGCGTGCGTCCCTCCGAGCCAGAGTGGGCCATAACCGGCCAGTATGTATCCTGCTCCCGCAGAAAGAAGTGCAAAGACAACTGACCAAGCGACTTGTCGTCCGAGATCGTTGGTGACCAAGCGGGCAGCAGCGGGTGGGCAGATAAACATTGCGATGACGATGATAGACCCCACCGCATCGAAGGCGGCAACGGCGGCAAGGGCCGAGACGATTACGAGCCCCAGACCTAGTGCACGGACAGGGACACCGAGGGTCGCGGCAAACCCTTCGTCGAAGGTCGAAAGCTTGAGGGGGCGCCAGAAGATCCAAAGGAGCAGCGCCATTCCGAGTGTGGCCAGGCTGACCCGAAGAAGTTCTGATGGGAGGCTGGCGAGCGCTGTCGGATCGAGAAGCGATCCCCATCCCACGGCATCCAGCCAGATCAGTGATTCCAGGTTGCCGTAGAGTGCGTGTTCCACGTCCAGGTGGACCGAGGAGGTGTCTGATTGCTCCAGAAGCAAGACACCTCCCGCGAACATTGCGGTGAAGATCACGCCCATGGCCGCGCCCGGCTCTATCTTACCCAAACGGCGAATGGTTTCGATCAGGATCACCGCAATGATGGCGGCTCCGGCCGCGCCCAGCATCATCGCACTCGCGGCAACTGTCCCGGTGAACAGGAACGCAACAACAATGCCGGGCAGGACAACGTGGCTGATGGCGTCGCCGATCAAGGCCTGACGGCGTAGGACGAGGAAGTTCCCGGGCAAAGCGCATGCAACCGCTGCGAACATGCCCGTCAGCAGTGGTGTCAGAGACAATGGTACGAACTCGGCGCCGGTCATCCGCTCGTCGCCTCCCGCGGTCCGCCGAGAAGGCGGTCCACCTCTGCGATCTGATCACGCGTCAGGACGCTCTCGATCTCACGCAAGCCATCGTAGAGCGCTGCTGTTCCGGCAAACGCCTCATGCCGCCGAACCACGTCCCAGCGCGCCTCATCTCGCAAGGCCTTGGCCGCACGGGCCTGCCCCGCATCGGTCGCCACACCGTCGGCATGTGCAAGACCGGCGCGCGTCAGTAAGCGTCGCGTGAGGGGTTCATAGACCGGCTGACCTTGCGCAATCGCCAAAAGGCCTTGGCGCACGTGAACCCGGCGCTGGAACGCGATGTATCGCAGAACAGCCGATAACACACCCCGACCGGGAGCAAACAGGAACGACACAATAAACGCCGCGAATGCCGTGAGGACGATGATCGGTCCCGTTGGCAAGTCGGGGACTGTGGCTGAGAGAGCGGTGCCGATCCAGCCTGACAGGCCCCCAAGCGCCCCGGCGATGATCGGGACCCGGTCGGCCCGATCGCTCCAGAACCGCGCGGCGACCGGCGGGATGATGAGAAGGGCAATGATGAGAATCAGACCTACGATTTTGAGCCCAACGACCGTGACCCCAAGGACGAGGCCCATGATGGCAAGATCGATACTGTTCGTGCGGACCCCGGAGCTTGCCGCGAATTCAGGATCGAAGGCGACAAGAGTCATGGGCCGCCGGAGCAGGAGGACGAGGAGTAGAACGACCGCACCGCCCACAGCGATCATGACCGCTTCGCTATAAAGCATGCCCGCCGTTGCGCCGAGGAGGAAGTCTTCAAGCCCGGCCTGGCGCCCGCTCGTCATTGTCTGGATGACGGTCAAAAGGACCACGCCTGCCCCGAAGAAAACCGACAAAACGGCGCCAATGGCCGCGTCTTCGCCAAGGCGTGTTCGCGTCGTCAGCCAGGTGACCGCGAGAAGGCCAAGACTAGCCGAGATGGCGGAACCGACAAGAAGCCCTGGAAGGGAACGGCCGTCCCCGCCCAGCGCGACCATGAGAATGAATGCAAGCCCAATTCCCGGCAGAGTCGCGTGGCTGATCGCGTCTGAGACAAGGGCGCGCTTCCGCAGGAAAAGGAACGTGCCCGTCACGCCCGCCGAAATGCCGAGAAGGATGGCGCCGATTGTGACCAGCGTCGCGTTGTAGCCTAGCCCGAAGGTGAGGGCATCGACGAACATGCGCGCCCGGCCTAGGCCGTATCTGAGTGGTGGAACGCGCGGCCCGCCGTCGCCAGCCGACCGCCATAGGTCGACTGTAGGGCCTCTTCGGTGAACGTCGTCTCGACCGAACCTTCCGCGATCTTGCGGACGTTGATCATCAGTACCCTGTCGAAATAATCCTCGACCGTCGCAAGATCATGATGAACGGCGATAACCGTCCGGCCATCCGCCTTGAGGTCCTTGAGCACAGCAATGATCGCCTTCTCGGTTGCCGCATCAACGCCAGCGAAGGGCTCATCAAGCAGGTAGAGATCCGCATCCTGCGCCAGCGCACGGGCCAGGAAGACGCGCTGCTGCTGACCGCCCGAAAGCTGGCCGATCTGGCGATCTGCAAAATCCTCCATCCCGACGCGGGCAAGACATGCGCGCACGCGATCGATATCGTCCTGCCGAACCCGGCGCAGCCAGCCGAGCTCCCGGTAGAGACCCATCAGGACGACGTCCTGAACCCGTGTTGGGAAATCCCAGTCGACGCTGGCGCGCTGTGGAACGTAGGCGATCCGGCGATGGGCGCGGGTGCCTGAGCGTCCGAAGACGCGAACTTGCCCTGCAAGCGGACGAACAATCCCCAAAACAGCTTTCAGAAAGGTCGATTTGCCCGCGCCGTTCGGACCGATGATGGCCGTCATCGTCCCCTTCGGTACCGTCGCATCGACGGAGAACACAGCAGGTGACTGGCCGTAGGACACCGTGAGCCCCTGAACCGACAAAGCCGCATTATCCGGCTCCTGCGCCGTCCGTTGGCCGCGTTCTGTGATCAGTTCGAGGGGGGACATTGCGGGTGAACCTTCAGTAGCCTGCCGAAAGACGGGCGTTCATGCCACGCATCGGAGGGGTTCCGCCAAGTGCAGCCGAGACGGTCGTGACGTTGTGGTCAATCATACCGATCCATGTGCCTTCATATGTTCCGTCTGCGCCCATGGCATCGGAGAAGAGCTCACCGCCCACCTGAACGGTATGGCCCTGGGCCGCCGCCCCCTCGATGAGGGCGCGGATGTTCCGGTCAGAAACGGAGCTTTCGACAAATACGGCGCCAATCTTGCGCTCCACCAAGAGGTCAACAAGCTCCGAGATGCGGCTCAGACCCGCTTCGCTTTCTGTTGAAATGCCCTGAATACCCAGAACCTCAAACCCGTAAGCCTCGCCGAAATACCGGAAGGCGTCGTGCGCTGTAATCAGAACCCGGGACTCGGCTGGGACGGACGCGAGGACAGTGTCGGAGTAGGTTGCGAGCCTTTCCACTTCGGCGAGGTAGGCCTCTGTATTTGAGTTGAACTCCGCTGCCTGCTCGGGAGCGACATCGATCAGAGCGTCTCGTACCGAAATCACCACTTTGGACCAGAGATCTGGGTCCATCCAGACATGTGGATCAAACCGGCCTTCGTAGTCTTCGTGCGACAGAAGGGAGCCTTCTTCCACGGCCTCGCCTACGGCCACCACAGGCACCCTTCCGTCCAGGTCGAGAAGGAACTCTTCCATCTGCGCCTCGAGGTAGAGACCATGCCAAAGGACAATATCGGCCTTGGTCAGGGCAACGATATCCGTGCGTGTCTGGCGGTAGGCGTGCGGGTCGACCCCGGGTCCCATCAGAGCTTGGACTTGGACAGCATCTCCGCCCACCGTCCGTGCGGCATCCGCGATCATGCCCGTCGTCGCTACAACCGAAATCTGAGAA
>CAWUIX010000045.1:0-9398 GCA_963922395.1 uncultured Rhodobacterales bacterium
GAATCGGCGGTTTCGGCGACCCGGGTCCGGAATGGCAAAGACGCGTTGCGTCAGAACCGCCAAGTTCTGTCTCAGATTGAGGCGCGTTACGATGTCGAGGCGGAAGTTGTCGTCGCGGTCTGGGGATTGGAAAGTGCATATGGCGCCTTTCGTGGCAATACACCCATCATATCCGCGCTCGCCACTTTGGCCTTCGACGGGCGGCGTGGGCGCTTCTTTGAAGAGCAACTGATCGCCGCCCTTCGGATCATCCAGTCGGGGGATGTCCGGGCGGACAGGATGACAGGCTCATGGGCAGGTGCGATGGGCCATACCCAGTTCATCCCAACTTCTTATCTGGCCTATGCGCAAGACTTCGATGGAGACGGAAAGCGCAACATCTGGTCGGACGATCCGACCGATGCGCTGGCCTCAACCGCAGCCTACCTCGCGCGTTTTGGCTGGACGAAGGGACAGCCTTGGGGGGTCGAGGTTCGGCTGCCTCGGGGGTTTGACTATTCTCAGGCCGGGGAGCGCGTGAAGAAATCGGTCGGCCAATGGATGGCTGCCGGGGTGCGGGATGCCTCTGGCGATCGGATTCCCGAGTACGGACGCGCCTCGATCTTACTGCCCGCCGGAGCCCAGGGTGCGGCGTTCATGATCTTCGACAACTTCCACGTCATCGAGCGGTACAACACGGCCGATGCCTATGTGATTGGTGTGGGGCATTTGTCGGATCGCATCGGTGGCGGCCCTCCGATTCAGGCATCCTGGCCAGAGGGGGACCGGGCCCTTCGGTTTTCCGAGAAGCAAGAGATGCAGCGACGTTTGACGGGCGCGGGTTTTGACACGCGGGGCGTCGATGGCATCATCGGTCCAAACACGATCCAGGCGATCCGTGAGTATCAGCGTTCCGTGGGGATGATCCCGGACGGGTACGCCAGCTATGAAATCTTGCGGCGACTGCGCTAGGTCAGCTGCGGCTGGATGATCGGTTGAACCCACCGTCTTCGGATTTATCCCAGACATCGGTTCGGATAGGCCCGGAGGCATCCGAAAAGTGACGACCGACGGGGTTTGCATCTCTTGGATGACGTCCTGACGGCGCGACAACCTTGGGTCCGGCAAGGCGTTCGGTCTTTGTCACCGATACGGCCTGCCCATTCGATGGTGTCAGCCGCTCTCTGAGGAAGGCCATTGGGTGCTTCCGAAGGGTCAGCCGCATGGACACGTAGTCTTCCACCACCTCTTCCCCTTCTGTCATCTCCGGCAACACGGCGGCTGGTTCCAGAATGCCCTCGCCATCCAGATCACCGCCAAACAAGGGCAGTGGTTTGTCAGCCACCAAAGCCTTAGCCGCCCACAAAGCGTCGCGTCGGTTCAGGCCGAGCGAGATAAACGCGTCCGCCTCGGTCAGACGGTGAAGTGTTCTGGGATCAACGCCGGCCCGGCGCCAGACATCTTCCACATCCCGGTACCCGTTGCCGCGTGCGGCCGTAATCCAGGTGGCGTCTTCCTCGCGCATGCCCTTGATCTGACGAAAACCCAGACGCAGTGCGAGTGCGCCATTCTGGGCCGGTTCCATTGTGTTGTCCCAGAACGAACGATTTATATCGACAGGTCGCACCTCGACCCCATGCTCTCGCGCATCGCGGATGATCTGGGCAGGTGCATAAAATCCCATGGGCTGTGCATTCAGAAGCGCGCAGGCAAAGATGCCGGCATGGTGGTACTTGAGCCAGGACGAGGCATAGACGAGCAGAGCGAAAGAGGCGGCATGACTTTCGGGAAACCCGTAACTCCCGAACCCCTCGATCTGGTTGAAGCAGCGCTCGGCGAAATCATCGTCATATCCGTTCGCCTTCATGCCCTTAAGGAAACGCCCCCGAAATTCACTGACATTCCCATGCTTCTTGAAGGTCGCCAGTGACCGGCGCAGGCGGTCTGCTTCCTCAGGTGTGAAACCAGCTCCCACAATCGCGATCTGCATTGCTTGTTCCTGAAAGAGCGGGACGCCCAGCGTCTTCCCCAGAACCTGACCAAGTTCGTCCGAGGGAAAGTGAACCTCTTCCTCCCCATTCCTACGGCGCAGATAGGGGTGAACCATATCCCCCTGAATGGGTCCTGGCCGGATGATCGCCACCTCAATCACAAGGTCATAGAAGGTGCGCGGTTTCATCCGGGGTAAGAAGTTCATCTGCGCCCGGCTTTCCACCTGAAACACCCCAAGCGAATCCGCACGGCACAGCATGTCGTAAACTTCGGGGTCCTCGGGGGGCAGCGTCGCAAGATCATAGCTCACACCATGGTGACGCTTGATCAGGGCAAAGGCCTTACGAATGCAACTGAGCATCCCAAGAGCCAGAACATCCACCTTTAGAATACCCAGCGCATCGATATCATCCTTGTCCCAGGGAATAACGGTCCGATCCTCCATCGTTGCATTCTCGATGGGAACCAACTCGTCCAGACGCCCCTCCGTCATGATGAATCCCCCGACATGCTGTGAGAGGTGCCGGGGAAATCCTTGGATTTCGTAGATCAGCTCCATGGTCTGGGCGAGCCGCTTGTCTTCAGGGTCCAGACCGATTTCGCGCAGACGCTGATCTTCAAGACCGTTTGTCGAGAAGAACCCCCACAGCTGCGATGAGATTGCGCTGATTGTATCCTCGGTCAGGCCCATCGCCCGGCCAACTTCACGGATCGCGCGCTTTCCACGGTAGTGGATGACTGTAGCGCAAAGCCCCGCACGATGGCGCCCATAGCGTTCATAGATGTGCTGGATCACCTCTTCCCGGCGCTCGTGTTCGAAATCGACATCGATGTCGGGGGGTTCGTCCCGGGCTTCGGACACGAACCGTTCAAACACCATTGTGCCGATCTCGGGGCTTACACTGGTGATGCCAAGGCAGAAACAGACCACCGAATTCGCAGCCGACCCGCGCCCCTGGCACAGAATATCCCGGGAGCGCGCAAAGGCGACGACATCGTGAACGGTGAGAAAGTATGGCTCGTAGTTCAGCTTCCTGATCAGGGCGAGCTCATGCGCCAGCATTGCCTTCACATTTTCCGGTGCCCCGGATGGATATCGCCAGCGCAATCCTTCGTTTGACAAGCGGGACAGCCGATCATGCGGGCTCTCTCCGTTTGAGACTTCTGACGGGTATTCATAACGCAGCACATCCAGCGAGAAGTTCAGGCGCTGAGCAACAGCCTCTGTTCTTAAGACAGCCGTTTCATGACCCTCGAAGATCCGCAACATGCCCTCTTCGGACCGAAGCCTTTGTTCACCATGGGCAAGCGCGGCGCGTCCCAGTTCATCGACCTTCACGCCCTGCCGGATCGCCGTGACGACATCAGCAAGTTTGCGACGGCGGCCATGGTGCATCCGGGGCAGGGCAGAGGCGACGGTTTCGATCTTCAAATCCCCTGCGATACGGTCCAGCGCATCGAACCGGGCCCGGTCATGTCCGTCGTACCGCGGCGCCATCAGTAAGTAGCAAGTCTCGGGATATCGCCGTACCAACATACGGGCATCTTTGAGCCATTCCTTCCAGGGTCGCCCGGCATTGGCGTGGATCAGAAAGATCTGACCCTCTCCCCATTGCAGAAGGTCCCGCAAATCAAGGTGGCAATCGCCCTTTTCTGCGCGCAAGCGACCGATCGAAATCAACCGGCACAGCTGGCCCCAGGCTGCTCTGTCGGTCGGAAGAACGGTCGCGGTAAATCCATCCCGCGTTACAATCCGCGCGGCCGGGATCAGTCGCGGCGCATTCAGGATCTCCGCAGAAGGTGAGCGCGGCAAATAGGCCGGTCGGGGCGGACCGATTTCAGGAGCGTCCTTCCGTAAGCGCACGGCCCGCGCGATCTCGCGGGCCTCGGTATGGGCGCGCACAATGCCAGCAACAGAATTCTCATCGGCAATGGCAACCGCCGACACCCCAAGATAGGCGGCACGGCGCATGTATTCCTCAGGATGGGAGGCACCATCGAGAAAGGTGAAGTTGGATATCGCACTCAGTTCCGTAAACATGGACCAAGTATATTCACGTTTTGTTCTCATGTGGAGTCGGATCAAAGCCGATCTTCAAACTCCGTCATGACGGTCTCATAGACCGCGCGTTTGAACGGAACGATTTGTGAAACGACCTCGGATGCGGCGAGCCATCGCCAGCGGGAGAACTCAGGGTGATCCGTATCAATCCGGACATCCGCGTCGGACCCTTTAAACCGAAGCAGGAACCACTTCTGCTCCTGCCCGCGGAATCGGCCTCTCCAAAGTTTGCCGATTAAGTGATCGGGCAACTCATATCGAACCCAATCATCCGTCTCGGCCTCCACAACCACCGCATCACTCGGAACCCCGGTTTCTTCCCATAGCTCTCTTAGCGCGGCGTCAACCGGTTCTTCGCCCGGATCAATACCACCTTGCGGCATCTGCCAGGCTCCGGGCGTATCAATTCGCTCTCCCACAAACACGCGTCCGTCGGGGTGGGCCAAAACCACCCCGACACAGGGTCGGTAAGGAAGCGCGCTTAAGTCGCTCAAACCGGACTACTGCTCTGACGGAGAGAGCGCCGAAAGCCCCTTCAGGATATCGATTGCGTAGGCCAGTTGATAATCATCGTCTCGAAGCTCGGCTGCAGCTTCGGCCTTTTCACGATCCTCTTCGATCTGCCGGCGCTCGTCCTCGGTCAAGCTGTCATTGCCAAGGCTGCCACGCAAATCAGACTCGAACCGCCCACGCCGTGCTGCGCTGGTCTCGTCTTCCTCGCCTTCCGCCTCCGGTGCGCGGCGCGGTTGCGCCACGACAATATCAGGCGAAATGCCAAGCGCCTGAATCGACCGGCCCGACGGGGTGTAATACCGGGCTGTAGTCAGGCGCATCGCCCCTTCTTGGCGCAATGGCATGACCGTCTGAACGGACCCTTTCCCAAAGCTATTCGTTCCGATCACAATGGCCCGACGATGATCCTGTAGGGCACCAGCGACGATTTCTGAGGCCGAGGCAGAGCCCCCATTGATCAGAACCACAATCGGCTTGCCTTCAATGAGGTCACCTGCTGTCGCGTTGAAACGCTCGCCATCTTGAGGGTCACGACCCCGGGTCGAGACAATCTCACCGGCTTCCAAAAACGCGTCCGAGACGCGAATGGACTGTGTCAGAAGTCCCCCCGGATTGTTCCTAAGGTCCAGAACGACACCGTTTATGGCGTCCAGACCACCGGCTTCTTCGACGCGCTTCTCCAGACCGTCTTTCAGATTAGGATAGGTCTGATCGTTGAACGTGGTGACGCGCAGCACAACCGTCTCACCCACATTGCGTGTCCGAACTGCCGTAAGTTTAATTGTGTCGCGAATGATCGATACGTCGAACGGGTCTTCAACGCCTTCCCGAACAACCGTGATAATGATCTCCGAACCAACCGGGCCACGCATCATCTCAACGGCAGCGTCCAGCGTGAGACCAAGAACACTTTCCCCGTCGACATGAGTGATAAAGTCACCCGCCTCGATGCCGGCCGCGTCTGCCGGTGTGTCGTCGATTGGCGAAACGACCTTCACAAAGCCTTCTTCCTGGGTGACTTCGATCCCGAGGCCGCCAAACTCGCCGCGTGTCTGAACACGCATGTCTGCCGCATCCCGCGGCGACAAGTAACTGGAGTGCGGATCAAGCGATGTGAGCATTCCGTTGATCGCTGCTTCAATCAGGTCCTCTTCGTCGACCTCTTCGACATACTGCGCACGAATGCGCTCGAAGATGTCGCCAAACAGATCAAGCTGCTCGTAGACCGACGATCGTCTGTCCACTTCCTGGGCCAGGAGCGGACCTGCGACCTGTGTCGCGATCAGAACGCCTGCCAAGGTGCCGCCTGCGGCAGCAAGTACGAACTTTTTCATTATTTGCCGTTTCCTGTGTCTGCGGCTGCTCTCAGCCAGGTCATCGGGTCCACTGGCAAGCGGCCCTGTCTTACTTCAATATAGAGCGTTTCTAGCGGAACTTGACCACCGTTGATCTCATCAACACTCAAAATCTGTTCATTCTCCGCTTCTGGCCCACTCATCCAGCCGATTGCGTCGCCTCTGGCAACAATGTCGCCTTGGGCCACCATGGCATCGTTCAGGCCACCTAATACAATCAAAACTCCGGGAGATGCTTCCAGGATCGCAACTTGGCCAAAGTCCAGAAGGGGTCCGGCATACCGCACGGTTGCATCGCTCGGCGAGACAACCAAAGAGGTGGACGGGACGGCCAGAGTGAGACCGGTGCGCGAATCTCCGTCGAGATTGCGATCGCCAAAATTGTGCAGAACTTCACCTCTGGAGGGCCAAGTCCAGCGCGAGCTATTCTCTTGTGAAGTTGCGATGCCTTCACCACTCGATTGAATAGAACCCGAAAGACTATCGGCAAATCCATCGAGCGTATCCGCGCTGTTCAAGAGCGCCTGCATCGCCGCGAGATCTGTTGCCGACGAGACGCGTGAAGCACGGCGTTCTGAAATCGCGACGCTTAGGTTCGTACGCGCCATGCGTGCCTCTCCCAAGGATGTTTCCAGAAGAGCCGCCGCACTCGACTGCAACTGCAGTAGAAGCATCTGCTCCTCTAGGAGGCTGGAGTGTAAGGTGACATCCTCCTGAAGCTTCGGAGAGATTGATGCCAAGAGCATCCCTGCCCGTATTCCATCCACTGGCCCAGCAGGATGGTGCATCGTCTGGGTCAGACCATCTGCCTCGACGTGAAAAAGACCAGAGAGAATAGCGTCCAAGCGGTGGCGAGAGTTTTCGAGCTGCCCTTCTAGCGTGCGTCTTTGCAGCTCCGTCTCGCGAAGATCCGCCCGCAAATTGGCAAGGCCTGCTTCGTAGGCTTGGACGACCTCTGTGTAGGCCGCGACTTTATCATCTGCGGAACCCGCTTTTGCCAACAACTCGGCAGCCTCTCGCATCGAGGTGGAGTTATACTCCTGAGCATCTGTCGTGGAAGCTGATCCCAGACCCAGGACCGCCATCACGGCAACAGTCAGTACTAGGGAAACGCGCTTCATCGGGTGATCAATGAGCGTCCGGTCATTTCATCTGGAGCATTAAGGCCCATAAGATCCAAAATGGACGGGGCGAGATCTGCAAGGCGTCCATTGTGCAGCCGTGCACCTTGTGGCCCACCAAATAGTATAACTGGAACAGGGTTGGTTGTGTGCGCTGTGTGCGGTCCGCCCGTCTCGGGATCCACCATGGTTTCGCAGTTTCCGTGGTCAGCGGTCAGCAGCATTGCGCCGCCTACGCTCTGCAGGGCTTCGACAACATTTTTCAGCCCACGATCGACGGCCTCACACGCCGCGATGGCCGCGTCGACGCTTCCGGTATGTCCGACCATGTCCGGATTGGCATAGTTTGTGACGATAAGGTCGTAGCCTTCTTCGATCGCCTGAACGAAGGCCTCCGTTACGGCTTCCGATGACATCTCGGGTTGCAAGTCATATGTCGCGACCTTCGGAGACGGTGGCATGAAGCGATCCTCCCCCGCCTCAGGCGCTTCCTTCCCGCCATTCAGGAAGAAGGTAACATGTGGATACTTCTCTGTCTCCGCCAGTCTGAATTGCCGAAGCCCGTGCTGGGCGACCCATGCGCCAAGCGTGTTAACGATATCCCGTTTCGGAAACACCGTGTTCATGAAGGCATTGTGTCGGTCGGAATACTCCACCATGCCCAAAACAGCTGCCCAATTCGGCATGTCCCGACGCTCGGTCGCGTCAAATTCGGGATCGGCCAGTACGGACAGGATTTCGCGGGCTCGATCCGCACGGAAGTTGATAAAGAAAAGGCCGTCCCCATCGCTGACGCCCTCGTACCCATCGACGACCCTCGGAAGAATAAATTCGTCCGTCTGGCCATCCTCATAGGCATCCGAGATGGCTTGAGTGGCCGAGGTCGCAGATATGCCCTCCCCCGAGCGCACGGCATCGAACGCTTGGATGACACGCTCCCAGCGATTGTCCCGGTCCATCGCGTAATACCGGCCAATCACAGTCCCGATCGTTACGTTGCCAGTCAACGCAACTTCGAGGTCCGCGATTTGCTCGCCGCCCGATTGCGGAGGGACATCGCGCCCATCGGTTACAGCGTGAATAACAACTGGAACGCCAGCACGCGCGATCAGATTGGCCGCATAAGCCATATGGTCCTGGTGGGAATGAACACCACCTGGCGACGCCAGACCCATAAGATGTGCGGTTCCACCGGACTGCCGGAGCGCCTCAATGAAGTCACTCAAAGCGCCGATCTCGTCAAAGCTCTTGTCTTCAATGGCGAGGTCGATCTGACCGAGATCCATCGCAACGACCCGGCCTGCCCCAATGTTCGTATGGCCAACTTCCGAGTTTCCCATCTGACCCGTCGGCAAACCGACGTCAGGTCCGTGGGTGATGAGTTGCGCAGACGGACATTCCGCCATCAGGCGGTCAAAGGTCGGCGTGCGTGCCAAAACAGGTGCATTTGCCTCTGATCCGGCACGCATCCCCCACCCGTCCAGGATGCAAAGAACCACAGGTTTCGGCGTCGGCATCGTGGGCTCCTTGTTTGCGCGAAGCCTGTCTATCGCTGTTGTTGGTGGAACGAAACCGCGGAAGAACCGTAATGCGGATGGGGAAAGAAAAGGACCCCGTCCAATAGGACGGGGTCAGTCAGGTGCCGTGGATGGCCACAGGCACAGGCGGTACTTCTAGGCCTTCATTTCGGCCCGGATCTGTTGGCGCAGAACGTCGATCGGGATGTTCTGCCCTTCGCGTCGGAACATCCAATAAGTCCAGCCATTACAGGATGGTGCCCGCTCGAGGGCAGCGCCGACCTGATGGATCGAACCTTTGTGTTCGTCCGAAATAAGGGTTCCGTCTGCCCGGACCTTTGCCGTCTGGCCTCGTGTGTTTGTCAGGACCTCTCCGGGCCGGAGCATCCCTCGCTCAACAAGCTGTCCAAAGGGCACCCGAGGTTCGGATCGCTTGGAGGCCGTGACCTCCAAAGCCGAGGCCTCGATCTTGCGCACGTTCTCAAGCCGCGCTTCTGCTGCGGCGACATAGGCGGTGTCGCGCTCAATCCCGATGAAATGCCGGCCCAGCATCTTTGCGACGGCGCCCGTCGTGCCTGTCCCAAAGAAAGGGTCTAGTACAACGTCACCAGGCTGCGTCGTTCCAATCAGAATGCGATGGAGAAGCGCTTCGGGCTTCTGCGTCGGGTGGGCCTTGTCTCCGTTCTGGTCTTTCAGGCGTTCGTGCCCGGTACAGATTGGCAGAACCCAATCAGACCGCATCTGAATGCCCTCATTGAGCGCCTTCAGAGCCTCATAGTTGAACGTGTATTTCGCGGACTCGGATCGAGAGGCCCAGATAAGCGTCTCATGCGCGTTGGTGAAGCGCTTCCCCCGGAAG
>CAWUIX010000046.1:0-9389 GCA_963922395.1 uncultured Rhodobacterales bacterium
CCGCCGGGATGCCCATCGCATCGCAGGCTTCATAGAGCGCGTTAAAGAATCCATCGAAGGCATCAAGCGACCTAAGAGATAGCACCTCGCCCCCAAGCCGACGCTTTCCAGAGCGAGGCGAGACCGGAGGGCGCAGTGTCTCGCCGGAATCGTCAACGAGATAGAACTCCAGTTCGGTCGCCGCGATCGGCGTCCATCCTCTCTCTTCGAACCGGTCAAGGACACCCCTTAGAGCATGGCGAGGATCACCAGCGAATGCTGATCCGTCGTCAAGGTACATCCACATTGGCAGCAATGCCGACGGCGCATCTAACCAAGGAACCGGCAAAAACCCGCGCTCGGTTGGCCGCAGAACCCCATCTTGATCCCCGGTCTCGAAGACCAGCGGGCTGTCTTCGATATCATGCCCCTTGATATCGACGTTGAGGGCTGAAAGGGGCATGCGCGCCGACCCCGAAAGCAACTTATAGGCAGACTGGGCTGGCAGCCGCTTGCCTCGGGCCTGACCGTTTAGGTCAGAGACTGCAGAACGGATAGTTCGTATGTCGGGGTGCGCTTCGAGCCAATCGTTCATTGAGAACTCACAGAATTCTACGGGCACTTATCGCAGGTTGCGTCACCGGATCAATTGTGGCCGTACTCGAATACGAGATTGCCGCGCCTCCGGTAAGTGCTGATTGAGGCGCCTGTTCACCAAACCAAAGAGCCCGATGACAACGAGTGTCAGCAAAATGAAGTAGCCGGCGACAATCGGATAGGCGACGAACGGGTTGAAGGTCTTATCGGCGAAGTAGTTAGCATAGTAGAGTGCGTCGCCACGCTGCTGCCAGGCCGGAAACCCCGAGAAGAAGACTAGCGTCGTCGCGTGAAACAGAAAGATCGCTTCGTTCGTGTACGCGGGCCATGCTAATCGGAGCATTGTCGGCCAGGTGATTCTTTTGAACTTGTCCCAGCCCGTAAGACCATAGGCGTCAGCGGCCTCCATGTCGCCCTTGGGAACCGAGCGGAGCGCGCCGTAGAAAATCTCGCCGGAATAAGCTGCTGTGTTCAGGAAGAGCACAATGGCCGCCCCTAACCAGGCCGAGGTGAATGCATCAAATACACCCGACGTGCTCTTCAGATTCAGAAAGAGGAAGTAAGCGAAGAAGAACTGGATAAAGAGCGGAGATCCCCGGAAGAGAAGGATGAACCACTCGGACGGTTTGCGAAGATAAAGCTTGTCCGATGCCTTCCCAAGCGCCACCGCCGTTGCCAGGAAGAACCCAAGGGCTAGTGCTATCAGGCCAAAGTAAACGTTCCAGATCATGCCGGAGCCGATCAGCGTGAAGTGCTGACAGAGCGTGAAATCTTCGCGTGGAAGTAAGCGCTCTCCAATCCCAATGGAGCGCAGGCCATAGTCCATAATTGTCTGGACACAGCTCATGCTGCTGCCTTCCGTTGAGCTTCTCCGCCGACCGTTGCCTGGCCGTGTGTGAGCTTTTGCATCAGTCGCTCAAGCACGATCTCGGAAACGCGTGTGAAGCCGAGATAGAAGACGAGAAGGACAAGGAAGTACCACATCCGCCAGTCACCGTGGGGATAATCGGTAAAGCGGGGGTTTGCCGTTCCGCCAAGCTCCCGCGCCCAGTAAACAATGTCCTCTACTCCAAGAAGGAAGAGCAGCGGCGTCGCCTTGATCAGGACCATCCAGAGGTTTGAAAGCCCAGGAAGAGCGAAGACCCACATCTGAGGGACAAGGATGCGCCAGAACGTTTGACGACCGCTCATACCGTAGGCTTCTGCCGTCTCTAGTTGCGACCGTGGAACAGCGCGCATCGCTCCGAAGAGGACGTTTGCAGCGAACGCGCCAAAGACAATTGAGAAGGTAAGGACCGCAAGTAAGAAGCCGTAGGTTTCGTGCACCCATTGTGGCGAGGTCGAAAGCGGCAGCTTCGCTTCCGCACAAACAATGAAGTCGTTGCCTTGTCGGATGGGCTCGGTCCAATCCGGGCATTTCACCTCGTGGCGAAGCCACTCGAACATCTGATCGAGTGCGATAACGAAGAAAAGAAAGAACGCGATATCAGGCACGCCACGAACAATTGCCGTGTAGCCCTTGCCCAACCAACGCAGGGGCGCGATGTGAGACCTCGCAGCAATTGCGCCCCCCAGCCCAAAGAGCAGAGCCGTCGGAGCCGTGATGGCAAGAAGAAGCAGGACTGTCCCGAAAGAGATGTAGAAATTGGCGTGCTTACCGGTCGTCAGATAGCAAGCCAGCCACCGAAACCGGTCCAAGACCTCTGGATCTACACAGAATGAGAAAATGGTCGGTTTCTCCGGGGTGTTGTCGGCTTGGAGTTTGGCGTTTCCAGTGTCCTTACCGGAAGGAAGAGGCGGGCTCGGGAGCCCGCCTCATTCGGTATCGATCAGAAGGTTGATGAGACCTCCCACTTCTCGATCATAGTGTTCAACGTACCGTCATCCTTCATCGACTGGATTGCCGCGTCGAACTTGGCCTTTAGTTCGCCGTCAGACTCGCGGATTCCCATGCCGACGCCACCACCGAGCGGGACATCATCTCCGACGAACATGAGGTCAGCTTCGGCGTCCACGATCGGCGCAAGGAACGACTTGTCCGCGAGCACAGCGTCGGCCTCGCCATTTCGAACGGCCGCGATAGTCTCTTCCGGCGTGGCAAACTCGACGAGCGTCGCACCCGATTCCGCGATATATCCGGCTTGGATCGTACCAGTCTGGGCCGCGATAACACCGCCCATCAGGTCCACACCATCAGAGGCAGCCACAAAGGCAGATGGATCAGGGGGCGTGTAATTTTGCGTAAAGTCGATCACTTCATCACGCTCGTCGGTGATCGACATCCCCGCGATGATCGCGTCGTAGTTCCCGGAAACGAGGTTCGGAATGATCGAATCCCATTCGTTCGTCACCCACTCACAGGTCAACTCGGCGCGTACGCATAGCTCGTCCCCAAGCTCGCGCTCAAAGCCGTCGACGTCGCCGGCATCATTCAAGAAGTTCCACGGAGGGTAGGCGCCCTCGGTGCCCAGACGGACGACCGAATGACTACCTGCATAGGCAACGCCGACGCTCAGCGCCAGTACAGCCGTGGATAGGATGAGGTTCTTCATAGGTCTTGCTCCCAACTGAACGCCCTTGATCTTCTAAGCTGCAGAGCCCGCGTTCAAGAACTGCTGCAACCTTTCTGTTTTAGGATTTCCGAAGAGTTCGGCTGGTGGGCCTTCCTCTTCGATTCGGCCAAGATGCAAAAATACCACATGATCGCTTACATCACGGGCCATGTTCATATCGTGCGTCACGATGATCATGGTCCGGCCTTCCTTGGCCAGATCCTTGATTACGCGTACTACCTCTTGTTCGAGTTCCGGATCCAGCGCGGATGTCGGTTCGTCGAACAACAATGCTCGGGGTTCCATGCACAGTCCGCGCGCGATGGCTGCGCGCTGTTGCTGGCCACCTGACAATTGCGCGGGAAAGACGTCGCATTTGTCGCCGATCCCGACCTTGTCGAGATACGTGCGCGCCCTTTCCTCCACTTCACCTGGGTCACGCTTAAGAACCGTGACCGGTGCCTCCATGACGTTTTGGAGGATCGTCATATGGGCCCACAGATTAAACTGCTGAAAAACCATGGAAAGATTGGTGCGGATGCGCGTTACCTGCGCCTTGTCGGCTGGGTGTCGCGCCAAGCCTTCGCCGCGCCAGCGAACCGCCTCGCCTTCGAACTTGATGTCACCTTGCTGGCTATCTTCAAGAAGGTTGGCGCAGCGCAACAGAGTGGACTTGCCAGAGCCGGACGAGCCGATCAAGGACACCACATGACCCTTCGGCGCAACCATATCTACGCCCTTCAAGACCTCCAGAGCGCCGTAGCTCTTATGCAGGTCCCGGATCTCGATTACAGGTGTAGTGTCGTTCATCTCTTCCCCGATCGGGGACAGACTGGGGGAGAATCTTCTGGAAATGCAACGCCTTTAGCAGGATTAACCCTGCATTAGTGTGCGGATGTGGCCAGGGGTAGGCGGAATGGGCATATCATAGGCGGATTTTGGAAGGGGAACGACTGCTTCCAGATTGAGGATTGTGCGCGTTTCGGCATCGAGCGCAGTAAGCGCGCCCCGAAGGGCGTTTAGATAGGGTGCAGGGTCCTCTCCTTTTCGCGTGACAAATGACATTCCAGGTGACGTGTCGGTGGCACCAACAACCCGAAGACGATCCGGTAGGGATGTGTACTTCCTTAAAATCCGAAAGGTCTGGGCGTCGATTGTCGCAAACTCGGCGTTCCCTTCGAGAACCGATTTGACCGAGTTGACGTGACCGCCCGTTCGGACCTCCGGCACAATTTTAGTCCCGTGCTCTTCCGCCCATATGGCCGCTGCACCCCAGCCAGATTGGCTGAGACCGTCACTATAGGCCATAGCGGCTCCATTGAGGTCATACGGGTTCAGAGCTGGATGATCGTCGCGCACGACAAAGAGCGCTCGGTATTCTCCGGGAAGGCAGCCCTCAAGGCCGTAGTCGGACGCAGCGATTAGGGTCACGACGTCCTTAAACGCCGCCCGGTACGGCAAGTTGCAAATGTGTCCAAGAACAAGGTCTGGCGAGCCCCAAGCCTCTTCGGGTGAAAGCTCATAGTCGAGCTTCTCGGGAGCTGCGATCCCCTGTGCCCGGAGGCGGTTGCGGACCTCCTCCCAGAAACGTTCGTAAGCTGCCTGTGTCTCCGGGAAGAGATACATGGGCAAGCTGGCAATCATCCGCGCTTGGCCTCCACGCGTTGGCGCGCGAGGGCAGAGTCCCGGTCGCTTACGCCTAGTAGGTTCGCCACCAGTCTTAAGAGGGCGTTCTCTTCCGCGTCACGCTCTCCGTCCGCTAACGCCACGTCCCACAGCGCTTCGACGACTGCTTCCCGGTGCTCATATTCCACCGCGTCTTTAATGGCCCGGGTGAACCGGACAGTGTCGGGTGCTTCAGACTCAAGAGTTTCTGCAGAGCCTCGCAATCGCGCCGCTTCGAAGGGCGATAGTCCGTATCTAGTGGCAACGATCCGGTCAATTCGGTCAACTTCGGCATCTGCATAGTCGCCATCAGATCGCGCAATTCGTATCAACAGCGCCGTGAGGGCAAGCCGCGCGTCCGGGTCTGGAAACGGCTCAGGATCAGGGCGGGTCAGGCGGTTTAATAGATCGGCAAACATGCGCCCGATATAGGCGCATGTTCATGGAAGTGGAAGGCGAACCGAAAGGTTCAACGATTGCCCCTCGAAAGGCGCCAGAGAGCTCCGGACCGGTCTTCTTGCGCTGGCAGTCTTGAAACATGTTCAAGGTCCCCACGGTGCAGCCCAATATCGGCAAGCATATGATCATCGAGACCGGCCATATCGCGAAGGCCTTGCCGCTCCAGGCGTCGGCGATCCGCCTCGGCGCTTGCCACATTAAGCCTGCGCACGAGGTGGGAGATGTGAAATGGTGCAAACGGAATTGAGGGAAGCATCTGTCAATCCTCTGGTTTCAGTTTCGATGACTGGACATTGGGGCTTAGGCATGCTTCAATCAAACGAATAGATTTGATCATACCTATCAGAAAATCTGTGAGATAGCATGAACGCTCCGACAACGCCGAATACACCTCTTCTCGAACTCGATCTGCTAAGAACCCTCGTCGCAATCGCAGAAACAGGGAACTTTTCGGCCGCCGCGGAAGTCGTCCACCGAACCCCTTCGGCCGTTTCTATGCAGGTGAAGCGGATTGAGGATCTATTGGGCCGTCCGGTTTTTCTGAGAGATAGCCGCTCCGTGGAATTGACGGCGGATGGCGAAACACTTTTGGAACACGGGCGACGACTCTTGGCCCTGAATCGGGAGGTGATTTCACGCTTTGTCCAGCCGGATTTGGTCGGGGAGGTGCACCTCGGCGCGCCCGACGATGTGTCGGAGAGGTTCCTTGCACCGATGCTGCGTCGCTTCGGCGAGACTCACCCCGCAATCTCTGTTCGCGTGGTGGTCGATAGTACCGCTCGTATGATGGAGATGGTGCGCGAGCGTCGGCTTGACATGAGCATTGTTACACGAAATGCGGGCTTCGCCGGCACGGATGACACCGAAGTTCTCATGCGCGAGCCGCTCGTTTGGGCCATGCTTCGGGGTGGTGTCGCAGCGGAGAAGGATCCGCTGCCGTTGTCGGTTTGGGAGGAGACCTGTGTGTGGCGCCAGGCGGCGGTACAGGGGCTCGAACGGCAAGGTCGAGACTTCCGGATTACGTTTGAGAGCGCCCACATTTCTGGTCAACGAGCCGCAATCTTGGCCGATCTCTGTGTCGCGCCTATTCCGAAAACATCGCTCGGTGGTGAGATCGTAGAGGCGCCGTCAAAATTTGGCTTGCCACCTCTCCCTGAGTACACGCTCGGGCTTCAGATCGGCGATAACCCGTCCGCGACCGTTCTGGCCGCCGCAGATCATCTGAGAGCATCGTTTGCAAAATGTTGTGAGTGAGCAAGTGGCGCGCCGAGGCAACCCTCGACGCGCCGGCACACAAACAGGCACTCGTTACAACGCTCCTGAATTAAGGAACCGTGTACGGCGAGAGAAGGTCGGGAATCTTCGTGAGCGTGTCGATTTCTTGAGCGAGCGGTCACACTTGTTAACAAGGCTGTGTCGCACGAATTTCCTATTTGCATACAATCGAAAGTCTTGATCGGCGAACACCCTGAATTGTGGCGATACTGTTCGCCGTAGGTTTACAATGACTGTGAAGAAGTGTGGCGAGTTTCACATTCGATCTTTGCCACATTCCAAATCGTTCGATCGAGAAACTCTCTGTTTCTTCGACCTATCATCACATATTGCCGTCAGACCATCTTAATGGATTGGCCATAAACGCTCTCGGACATGTTCATTGAGGCGCGAAACGACACAACCGTAAATTCGCAAGTTGCAATGCCTATTGCTCGCTAGACAAGACGCGAGACGTCCTTGGCTGCGCGAACGAAGTCAGCAAAAAGCGGGTGTGGCTCAAAGGGTTTAGACTTCAGTTCAGGATGAAACTGTACGCCAATAAACCAAGGGTGGTCTGCCACTTCGACAATTTCGGGCAGGCGTCCGTCCGGCGACATCCCCGAGAAGCTTAAGCCCTGGGCTTCCAGACGATCTCGGTACTTGATGTCCACTTCATAACGGTGGCGGTGGCGCTCTTCGATCACGGTTTCGCCGTAGACCTCTGCGACTTTCGAACCTTCGGTCAGGTTCGCCGTATAGGCGCCCAACCGCATCGTCCCGCCCTTGTCATCGTCCACCTTACGCCGCACGGCGTGATTGCCTTTCACCCATTCTTTCAGGTGGTACACAACCGGTTCGAACCGCTTGCCGCCCGCCTCATGGTCAAATTCTTCTGACCCGGCCTTTTCCATACCAGCGAGGTTTCGAGCGGCCTCGATCACAGCCATTTGCATGCCAAGGCAGATGCCCAAGTAGGGAATCTTCCTCGTGCGCGCGAACTCCGCTGCAAGAATCTTACCCTCTGTCCCACGCTCACCAAATCCGCCCGGTACGAGAATGGCATGAAACCCTTCAAGATACGGGGCGGGGTCCTCGCGTTCAAAGATCTCGGCGTCAATCCACTCCGCCTGTACACGGACGCGGTTCGCCATGCCCCCGTGTGTCAGGGCCTCCGCGATCGATTTATAAGCATCCTCAAGTTGAGTGTATTTGCCGACAATTGCGACCCTGACCTTGCCTTCTGCGTTCTCGAGCCTGTCTTGGACATCCAGCCAACGGTCGAGGTTTGGTTTAGGCGCCGGGCTGATGCGAAACGCATCTAGGACGGCCTGGTCAAGCCCTTCTCGATGATACGCAAGTGGTGCCTCATAGATCGATCGCAGGTCCGGTGCTGCGATCACGTCTTCCTTCCTCACGTTACAAAAGAGTGCGATCTTCTCGCGTTCTTTCTCCGGGATCGGTTTCTCAGACCGGCAAACGAGCACGTCTGGAGCGATGCCGATGGAGCGCAACTCTTTGACCGAGTGTTGCGTTGGTTTGGTCTTCAATTCACCGGACGCTGCGATCCAAGGCAAAAGCGTCAAGTGCATGAAGATGCACTGCCCACGAGGTTTGTCCTGTGAAAACTGTCTGATCGCTTCGAAGAATGGTAGCCCCTCGATGTCGCCCACGGTTCCGCCGATCTCGCAGAGCATGAAATCGACTTCGTCATCGCCAATCGCGATGAAGTCTTTGATCTCGTTGGTGACGTGCGGGATGACCTGGATCGTCTTTCCTAGGTAGTCGCCGCGCCTCTCCTTCTCGAGCACCGTGGAATAGATCCGTCCGGACGAAACGCTGTCCGAACCGCGCGCATGGACACCGGTAAACCGTTCATAATGCCCCAGATCCAAATCCGTCTCGGCGCCGTCGTCCGTGACGAAGACCTCACCATGTTCAAACGGGCTCATCGTGCCGGGGTCAACGTTAAGGTAGGGATCGAGTTTTCGGAGCCGGACAGAGTATCCTCGCGCCTGAAGCAGGGCTCCTAGCGCCGCAGACGCAAGACCTTTTCCGAGCGATGACACGACGCCACCAGTAATGAAAATGTAACGCGCCATCTTGGTGTGTCCCGTGCTCGATCCTCGTCGAAGGGGCGCTTTTGGGGTCAGATTTTGCTCCGACAGATGCGCCTCCCACGGGACTCAACGTGTATAAGATTCGTTCGCAGATGGAAACCCCGCTACCGCAAGATGCTGTAGTTTCTTCTCGCGGCCCAGCTAGGTCTTCCTTCTGGAAAGAGGTTTCAGCGAAGCTACAATTGATGAACGCTCCTCGGGATAGGCAGTCTCCCTACGCAAGGACAACCGAAGCCTGTCCCCACGTTCTAGTGCTTCGCGGGCAAGGATCTTTGTGAAGTTATTCGACCGGCGGCGGTGCAAGCGGATCGCCGTCAAGCGGTGCCGGCGGCAGAAGGCTTTCGGCCGGAGGAAGCAGGCCGCTTCCGTCGCCGCTCGATGGGACGCCAAGGCGGTCAATCACCGAACTGTCCGATGCGTTCTGTGCGGCGAAGATGGTCAACGTCAGCGAGGTTGCGATGAATGCAATCGCGAATGCCCAGGTCAACTTGTGAAGGGCAGTGGCCGCACTGCGTGTCGAAATGGCGCCTCCACCGCCGCCCATACCAAGACCGCCGCCTTCAGAACGCTGAAGAAGCACAACTGCGATCAGGCAGAGTGCGAGGATCAAGTGAACGATAAGGACGACGTTTTCCATCGAGGCAATGTAACTCATTCGGTGCGACAGCGCGCTATCTATTCTCTATCGTCCGTCCTCGCAACCCTCCCCGGTTCATCACACGTGAGCCTCCCCGCATTTTGACAGGACGACATTACGGTATTC
>CAWUIX010000047.1:0-9294 GCA_963922395.1 uncultured Rhodobacterales bacterium
TGGCCATAGTTCGGGGAGCCTGAGTTCAGGCGGGCGGACATCAGGATGGCGCCAACTGCCGTCATGAAGCCCGCGATCACAAAGGTGATCGTCTGCACCTTCTTCACGTTAATGCCGGTCAGCACAGCCGCCGCCGGGTTGCCGCCAACCGCGTATATTTCGCGCCCGAGCTTGGTGAAGTTCATCGTGAACGCCGCAAGCGCGTAGAAGAACAAGAGGTAGAAGAATGGCATCGGGATGCCTGCCAGCTTGCCGTAGAAAATCGGCTCCAGCGCGGGGTCGAGCGAGAAGATCGGCGAGCCGTTGTTGAACGACAAGGCCAGTCCGCGGAGCGCGATCAGGGCGGCGAGCGTGGTGATGAATGAGGGTATTCGCCCGTATGCGGTTATGACGCCCAATATCAGGCCAAAGAGCGCCCCCACGATCAGGATCAGAGGGATCGCCAACTCTAATGGAATCCCTATGAATTTCAGCATTTGGGCCAGGATCATCGTTAGAAGGGCGACCATTGACCCGGCGCTCAGGTCTATCCCCGCGGCGATGATCACAACCGTCGCGCCAATCGCGATCAGGGCCACGATGCTGACCTGAAGAAAGAGGTTCGACAGATTGCCGGGATTGAGGAAGCGGTCGGTTGTAAGCGCCACGATCGTAGCGACGATGACCATGGCGGCGAATGGCCCGATCAGTTGTGCGTCGAATACCCGTTTCATGCGAAAGCCTCCTCATGGTGAGAACCGATCGGGTCGGCCGAAGCGCGAACGAGATCGTCGTGGGACAGCTCTGAAGCTGGGACCGTGCGCTGGATCGTGCCGTGTTGGACGACGGCAATCCGGTCGCTCATCGCCAAGAGCTCTTCATGGTCCGAGCTGATGAAGATGATCGATTTTCCTGCGCGGGTCAGTTTATTGATCAGTCTGTAGACGGCGATCTTGGCGCCGATATCGATGCCCTGGGTCGGCTCGTCCAGAATGAGAACCCGGGCATCGGAGAACAGCCAGCGGGCGATGACAATCTTTTGCTGATTGCCTCCGGACAGGAAGTTGACCGTCTTTTCTTCGGCCTGGGTCGAGATTTCCAGATCGCGGATCAAATCCTGCGTCGCGCGTTCTTCTGTCTTTAGATCGAGAACGCCGAAGCGTGAGAGACCGCCGAGCGATGCTGCGGTGATGTTGCCACTGGCACGAAAGTTGAAGAACAGGCCATCGAACTTCCGGTTCTCTGGGACGAGGGCGAGGCCCGCCTGGATCGCATCGATTTCCCGTTTGAACCGGACAGGGCGCCCGTTCAGCCGAAGTTCGCCGGCTGTAAGATCATCTGTGCCAAAGATGGCGCGTGCGATTTCGGTCCGACCGGATCCGAGGACTCCACCTAGGCCCAGAACCTCACCCTTGTGCAGCGTGAAGGACGCGTCCGAGACCCCGTGTTTCGTGGACAGGCCATGTGCCTCGAGCACAACCTCGTCTGTCGCGTTCTGCTCTTTTGGGTAGTGCTCGCCGATGTCTTCGCCGACCATCGCGCTGACAATTTCGCCCACGTTGATTTCGGTTTCACCGCTGGCCCGGACCACCCGTCCATTGCGCAGGATCGTCACCTCATCAACGATGCGCTCTACCTCGTCGAGGCGGTGGGAGACGTAAAGGATCGCGGTGCCACGTTCGCGCATGCCGCGGAGCAGCTCGTGCAACCGTTCGATCTCATCCTCGCCCAGGGCCGCGGTCGGCTCATCGAGGATGATCATCTTGGCCTTCATCGCAACCGCCTTGGCGATTTCCACAAGCTGTTGCTCGCCAACCGAAAGGGTTCCGGTAATTGCTTCGGTCGGGATGTCGACGTTCATCTCTGCCAGAACGGCGGCGGCATCGGCGTGCACTTTCTTCCAGTCCACAACACCCAGGCGTGACCGGGGCATGTTGCCGAGAAAGATGTTCTCGCCGACAGAGAGTGTCGGGACGATGGAAAATTCCTGAAAGACCGTCGCAATGCCGTAGTCACGCGCGGCTTGCGGATCTGAGATCACAACGGTCTGGCCCTCGTGAAGGATCTTGCCGCTATCAGCTTGTTGAACGCCCGAGAGCGTCTTGATCATGGTTGACTTGCCGCAGCCATTTTCACCCAGAAGACCGTGGATCGACCCGGCCATCAGGCGGATGCACACTTTGTCATTCGCCAGAACACCGGGGTAGGCCTTTGAGATATCGACAAATTCCCACAGTGGGGTATCGGCGGACGTGGGCATGGCGTCACCTGGCAGTCACAAGTTTGGGAAAGTGCCCCGGCGGCGCAACGTGCGCGCCACCGGAGCTTCGGGAGAACCTCAGTAGGCCTTCGACGGCTTTGGGTAGAGCTTGTCAGGTTCCTGAAGAACCGTGACGGCGCCGTCCTGATCTTCGATGCTGGTCGGCGTTTCGATCCAGCCACCAGGATAGGTGCCTTGCAGCGCGTCCAGGGTCGCATGCATTGCAGCTTTGCCCATCAGATACGGCGAGGTGTTGACCGTGGCCGTGACATTGCCGGCTGCGATTTCCTCAAGACCGGATGTGTCGCCGTCATTGCCGAGCAACACAATGTCCGAACGTCCGAGCGCCTTGGCCGCGTAGGATGCACCAATGATCATGTAGTCATTGGCGGCAAAGATCATGTCGAGATCCGGATGCGCCTGGAGAATGTCCATGCCGGCGGTGTTGCCGCCTTCGACGTTCCACTTGCCATCAATCGAAACGACCACATCGAAGTTCTCGTTGCCGTCGATTCCATCCAGGAACCCACCGACGCGCTCGGTGGAGTGATAGCCGGGCTGACCTTCGATGATCCCAACTTTCAGCGGCTCACTACCGTAGTTATCGATCGCCCAGTCGGCGATCTTGTGGGTGCCGTTGCGCTGAGAGTAGCCAACCACGCCGTGGATCGGGGTCGGGAAGTTCGGGATGTCCGAGTTGATCATGACCACAGCGAGACCTTCATCCACTGCACGCTTCAGAAGGGGGGCTGCCGCGAACTCGTCATGGGTGCCGAAGATGATCGCGTCTACATCCTGGGTCAGGACGTCCTGGATCATGCCCATCTGACCGTTGATGTCAGCGCCCGATTGCGGGGCGAGCATGAAGACTTCGACGCCTTCTTCAGCGGCAACGGTTTTGATGCCTTCGCCGATGGCGATGTAGTAGTTGAACTCGGTTGCCGGCGGCATGTAGGCGATCCGGAAAGTGTCGTTCTTTGGGGTGATCGCATCAATCGGGGCTTGCGCACCCTCCTGCAGCGGCACGGGCGTTGGATAGTCGGCGGCAAAGGCCGCTGATGCGAGCGCGATCACGCTTGCCGCGAGTGTGCTCATGGTTACGGATTTCAGCATTTTTCTCCTCCTGAGATCTGTTGGTTATCCGTTAAATGGCGCATCAATAACGCCGGCAAAGCCGGGCTTAACGGCATAGAGGCCGCCCGATTCCGGTTCTTTTTCAAGGACATCACTGCTGCTCATCAGACGCGATGTCGTTATGTACAGTGTGTCGAGATTGGGCCCGCCGAAGGCACAGCAAGTCGGTTTCCAGACCGGGATTTCGATCACTCGGTCAATCTCGCCGCTGGGGGCAACACGTACGACGCGGCGCCCCTCCCACTCTGCGTTCCAGACGCCGCCTTCGGCATCGACGCAAGAGCCATCCGGCAAGCCCGGTTCGTCGGAAAAGTCGCCGTGAACCCGGCGGTTCGAAAGGGCACCAGTCTCTTGATCGTAGTCGAAGGCCACGATTTCCCGATCCGGCGTGTCCGCGAAGAACATCGTCGCGCCGTCCGGCGAGAAGCAGGTGGAGTTTGCACAGGACACACCGTCAATCAGCGTCCTGACCGTGAGATCCGTGTCGATTGAGATGACCGAGGAATTCGCCGTGCCGGATCGTTCGTTCATGCCGCCGAGGACAAACCGGCCAGCACGATCCGTCCGCCCGTCGTTCAGGCGGGTTTCGGAGTTTTCGGGCTCGAACCGATGAACGACCTCTTCAGAGCCAGCATCAAGATCGATAAGGGATACGCGGTCTGCAAACGCAGCGATCAACCCACCATCCGCACGCGGCGCGAAACAGCAGACACGATCCTTCATGGGGTAGTCTTTGCTCGCGCCGCTTTCGGGATCAAGGCTCCAAAGGGCGCGTCCCTGAATATCTGTCCACCAGACGAGGCCATCGGTAGGGTTCCAGAAAATCCCTTCACCGTGTTCGTTCTTACAATCCACAAGAAGCTCTGCGAGCATTCTTTGGCGTCCTCCCTGGCGTTGCTGATATCTGATATTCCAGCTTGCATCATCTGGTGTATCAGATATCTTGTGCATTGCAAGATCATTTTTTCGGAGAGGTGCGACAGATGGCTCTCGAACGGCCCAAGTCACTCCGCGAACTCGCGCTTGAGAGTTTGCGGAAGAGCATCGTCGACGGTACTTTGAAAATGGGACAGACGCTCTCGGAGCGGGGGATTTCGGAAGAGCTCGGCGTCTCCAAGTCACCCGTGCGAGAGGCTTTGGCACAGTTACGCGACGAAGGCCTTGTGACCATCGAGCCGCAGAAGGGCGCGCGGGTCTTTACCCTCTCCGATTCCGAGGTCGCCCAGATTTGTGACTTCCGGCAAGCCATCGAGACCGCGGCCTTTGAACTGGCCCTGAAGCGCAGTCCAAGTGGGCTGGCGGCGGATATAGGGGCCGTCGTTGATGAAATGCGGACGACACGTAACACAGGGGACGAACGGCGCTATCTGGAGTTGGACACCGAATTCCATCACCTGATTTTCACCCATGCCGGGAACCATTATCTGACTGCGAGCTACACGCGGTACGAAGGCAAGATCGCTGCGTTGCGCACGCATCTGGCCAAACTTCCCCAACACACCGACCTGTCCTTTGAGGAACATGTCGGTCTGGCGGCTGCCGTTCAGGACGGCGACATGGGTGTTATCCGCAAGCTCCTCGCGCAGCACATCGACCGCACGCGCCAGGTCTATGAAAGCGCCGCGATCGTCTTGGACGCGTCGGTCCCGGCCTGACCGAAACGGGGCGCCGAGCGCGCTCCAATCCTTCCTTTTATCCCAAGCGATCCGCGCGCCATGCGGCGGCTGAGAACGCTCCTCTCCTTATTCTGAATTGACATCTGATATGTCAGATGTCACATAGCAGTTAGGGAGGATGGTTGATGTCAAAGTCTGCCAGCACAGAATCGAAGACCTCTGCACCGCTCTTGGCCCTTAAATCGGTCCACAAAAGCTTTGGATCGAACAACGTCCTCGAAGGCGTCGACTTCGAACTCAGACCGGGCGAGATCCACGCGCTCTGCGGGGAAAACGGTGCCGGAAAATCGACCTGCCTCGGACTGCTCTACGGGCTGCATCAGCCAAACGGAGGCTCGATTGAGCGCGATGGCACTACGGTCAGAATCGAAAGCCCGTCCCATGCCCAGTCTTTAGGAATCGGATGCGTTTTCCAGGAGCTCAGCCTCGCAGGGGCACTCTCCGTTGCCGAAAACATCTATGCGGGTCGTGCGCCATCCAGAAACGGGATTGTTCGCTGGGGTGAGTTGCGCCGCCGCGCCAGCGAACTCTTGGCTGAGTTCGACCTGAAGGTCGACGTCTCTCGCCCCGTGGACAGCCTGCCAATCAGCTCCCGGCAGGTCGTTGAGATTGCCAAGGCGCTGTCCCTGAACTCTCGCGTGCTTTTGCTCGACGAACCAACGTCCGCGCTCGCACCTGATGAGGTCGATGCGCTCTTCGACGTCCTGCGCGGCCTCACCGCCAAGGGCATTGGGATCGTTTATGTCAGCCACCACATGTCGGAGATCTTTCGCATCGCAGATCGAGTGACCGTCCTGCGCGATGGTCGCCGGATCAGCACCCGACCTGCGTCGGAGACCTCACAAGAACGGGTCGTCGCCGAGATGATCGGCAGCGCGCATCCGGGCGAAGTCGCGCAAACCAACACGGACAAGGGGCACGAGGTCCTTGCCGTCGAACACCTGTCCCTGGAGGACACATTCGACGATGTGTCCTTCACGGTGCAATCCGGTGAAATCGTCGGGATTGCTGGGCTAATGGGCGCGCGGCGGAGTGAGATCGTGCGCTCCATCGTGGGTCTCATGCACGGCGCCACGGGTTTGATCCGTCTCAATGGAACGAACGTCCGCTTTCCGTCGCTCCGGCACGCAATGGCCGCAGGGGTTGGGTTCGTCCCCGAAGAGCGCAAAACCGAAGGCCTGTTCCTGGAACAATCACTGGGCGACAACCTCGTCTCGGCCAGTCTATCCGACCATTCCGCCATGGGGGTGATGAACGGCGCCTCTATCCGCGAGGCCAGCCGCCACGCGATTGAGGCATTCAGCGTCAAAGCGTCCGATATTCGCGAGGAGATCGGCGCGCTTTCGGGCGGCAACCAGCAGAAGGTCATGCTGGCCAAGTGGCTGAAGCGCTCGCCTGACCTGCTTATTGTCGAAGAACCCACCAAGGGCGTCGATGTCGGGGCGAAGTTCCAGATCCACACGGAACTCTTGCGCCGCGCGGCCGAAGGTATGGCGATCGTCGTGGTCTCTTCCGACTTCCCAGAGTTGATGTCGCTCTCATCCCGCATCCTGATCGTGCACGAAGGCCGGATCATGGACGACATCGACGCGCGCGACGCCACCGAAGACGCGCTTCTGCAGATGGCAGCGGGCCTGTCCCCGAACACTCCTTCTTCCTCCACGACACGTACGGGAGCCACAGCGTGACAATGACCCTTGAAGCCGATCTTTCGCCCCGTCCGTCGCCGCTACGCCGCATCCTGCAGGCATTTGTCGACATCCGTGAGCTGACCCTGATCGTCCTGATCGCCGCGATCGTCATCGTGATGGCGAACATCAACCCCTACTTCTTTTCAGTTGCGAACTTCCGCGCCATGGCGGTTGGCATGGCGCCCACCGCCGTGATCGTGATTGGGATGGCGATCTTGCTGGCATCCGGCGGGTTCGATCTGTCGGTGGGCTCGGTCATGGCGTTGAGTTCCACTGTCGTCGCCATGCTTCTGCTCACAGGGTTGCCGATCCCCGTGGCTGTCGTCTGCGGACTGATCCTTGGCATTATCGCGGGAGTAGCGAACGGCGTTCTGGTGACGGGGCTTGGCATCAATCCCCTGATTGCCACGCTCGGCACGATGTCGATCGCACGCGGGATCGCCCTGGTCCTGACGGAAGGGTTCTCGGTCTCGAGCCTGCCTTCTGGATTTGCCTGGATCGGCAAGGCCGACATAGGCGGGTTTCCCGTCATCGTGCTTTTCACATTGGCCCTGGTCCTCGTCTTCGATCTCGCGGTCCGGCACACGCGGTTCTTTCGCCAGGTCTATTTCATTGGCGCAAACGAGAAGGCGGCACTTCTATCGGGGATCCATGTCACCCGCGTCCGTATCATCGCCTATGCGCTCACCGGTTTTCTTGCGGCGCTGGCCGGCATCCTTTTGGCCTCGCGCCTCATGAGCGGCACGCCCACCGCCGGCAACGGCATCGAGCTTCAGGTTCTGGCCGCGGCCGTCATCGGGGGCGCCTCCTTGCGTGGCGGCGAAGGCACGATCCTGGGCGCGTTCCTGGGCGTCGTTTTCGTCGCACTCATCAACAACTCGATGACCATGCTCGCCGTGTCGATCTACTGGCAGATGATTGTGATCGGCAGCGTCCTCGTCGTGGCTGTCGCGCTCGACATGCTGATCCGCAGCAAGCGCGGCTGACACGCGGCTTCATTCGGAAACCACACCAAAAACGCATCTATCCAAAAGGGGAGACCACGATGACTGAACTGAACGTAAACCGCCGCAACCTGCTGACCGCGGGCACAACTGCGGGTCTCGCCGCAGCGTTTGGATTGCCGATGCTGTCCAAGAGCGCCATGGCCCAGGCGGCGGGCAAGGAGTATGTCTTCCTTTCCATCGTGACGCAGGTGCCGTTCTGGGCCGACTACCGCATGGCGATGAAGGACCTTGAGGAGCTTATGGGCATCAAGGCGACGTTCACCGGTCCTCTTGATTTCGACACCGCCGGCCAGGCCCGCCAACTGGATGAACTCATTGCGCGGCGCCCCGCAGGTATCCTGATCTTCCCTGGTGACCCGGCCACGCTCGCGCCCGGTGTTGAGCGCGCCGTCGAGGCGGGTATTCCTGTGACCTGCTGCATTGGCGACATTCCTGACAGCCCGCGGTCGACTTTCCTCGGGATCAACGGTGTTCAGGCAGGCCGCGTCGGCGGAGAGATGCTGGCGCAGGCGATCGGAGGTAAGGGCAAGGTCATCCTCGGCACTTTCCCGGCGCCCTCCACGCTGGAGCGCGTCGAAGGGTACAAGCAGGTCTTCTCAGAGAAGTATCCTGACATTGAGGTTGTCGACGTGGTCAACGACCGCGCCGATCCGTCCTATGCGCCCACAGCCTATCTACAGGCCATTCAGGCAAACCCGGACATTGTCGGCAACTGTGGGACAGATGGCGACAGCGGCAAGGGCGCGGCGATCGCCGTGACCGAGGCGGGCCGCCTCGGAGACATTAAGATCGTCGCGATGGACCGCAACAGCGACATGCTTCCCTATATCGAAGACGGAACCATCTATGGCTCGGTGGCCCAAAAGTCCTATCTCGAGATCTTCCTCGCCTTCCATATGATGCATTGGCAGAACACCGACGCCCTCAAAATCTTGCCCGATTGGCGTGCCGCAGGTGTCAACCTGTTGCCGGAGCGCGTTGAGACCGGTGTGATGCCGATCACGGCGGACAACGTGGGGCAGTTCAAGCACAACACCTAATCCGCAACGCCCGGGCGGCCCAAAACCGCCCCGGCAGAACAGTGCATGATTGCAACCGATGATATCTGGCGCGAGCGGACCCTTTCGGATGGTCCGCTCGAGCTCACTCTCCTTCCAGGCCTTGGCGGACGCCTTTGGGATGTCCGTCTTTCCGGCCGCTCGTTGCTCTTCCAGAACCCGGACTTGGTGGGTTGCGCATTTGACCCAACGTCGCTCGCACGTTTGCCCACGCAATCCCCCCAGTTCCCGTTCCCCCTTTGGGGCGGAGAGAAGACCTGGATCGCACCGGATTCGGCGTGGCCAGACGGCGCACCTCAACCGGTGCTCGATTCCGGGCCATACAGAGTCATCGCTTCGACTGAGCGTGCAATCCGGATGGAAAGTGAGGCCTGTCCCGCGTCTGGCCTCGTCGTGAAACGCGAGATCGAGATCCGATCCGCCTCCACCTGGACGATATGGCACAGCCTTGAGAATAAAGGTGATACTCCGCGTCTCAGCGGCATCTGG
>CAWUIX010000048.1:0-9289 GCA_963922395.1 uncultured Rhodobacterales bacterium
TAATCGCAACGACGACTGCGCTGAAGTTGGCAGACTACGTGGTGACCGAAGCTGGCTTTGGTGCCGACCTCGGCGCTGAGAAGTTCATGAACATCAAGTGCCGCAAAGCAGGTCTTTCTCCGGACTGTGTTGTCCTAGTTGCGACCGTGCGCGCTATGAAAATGAATGGCGGCGTCGCGAAGGCCGATCTTGGTGCGGAAAACGTTGATGCGGTCCAGGCTGGTTGCGCCAACCTTGGTCGCCATATTGAGAATGTGAAGTCCTTCGGCGTGCCGGTCGTCGTTGCGATCAACCACTTCATCTCGGATACCGACGCGGAAGTTCAGGCGGTTAAGGACTTCGTGGCGGGGCAAGGCTCCGAGGCGTATCTTTGTAAGCACTGGGCCGACGGTGGCGCAGGTATTACAGAGCTCGCCACCCGGGTGGCGGAGATCGCAGACAAGGGCGAGGCAAACTTTGCGCCGATTTATGGCGATGAGATGCCACTATTTGAGAAGATCGAAACGGTGGCGAAGCGGATCTACCGCGCTGACGAAGTTCTGGCGGATCAAAAGATCCGAGATCAGCTCAAACAGTGGGAAGCACAGGGCTATGGGAACTTGCCGGTGTGCATGGCGAAGACCCAATATAGCTTCACGACCGATCCCACGCGCCGAGGTGCGCCAACCGGCCACTCCGTCCCGGTTCGGGAAGTTCGGCTGTCAGCTGGGGCTGGCTTTATTGTCGCGATCTGCGGAGAGATCATGACGATGCCAGGCCTGCCGCGGGTACCTTCCGCAGAAGCCATCAAGCTTAACGCGGACGGCGACGTCGAGGGCCTGTTCTAAGACGCGTTCGAAACCGTCGAAAGCATTTGCGGACGATGGTGTCGAATTGAGATCTAGGACGCGTCAGACACATCAAATGGAGAGAGCGACATGGCTGCCACGCTGATCGATGGAAAAGCCTTTTCTGCGCGCATTCGTGCTCAGGTGGCGGAACATGTGGCTGAGCTCAGTACAGACCATGGGATTGTGCCGGGTCTGGCGGTGATTCTTGTTGGTGAGGACCCGGCGAGTCAGGTCTATGTTCGCTCGAAAGGCAAGCAGACAGTCGAAGCTGGAATGAAGTCTGTCGAGCACAAGCTTGACGCGACCACGTCAGAAGAAGCGCTGCTTGAGCTGATCGATCAACTCAACAACGATCCGACCATCCACGGTATCCTTGTGCAACTGCCGCTGCCCGATCACCTGGACGAGGACCTCGTTATCAATGCAATTGATCCGGCGAAGGATGTGGATGGGTTCCATATCTCAAATGTCGGTCTGCTTGGGACCGGGCAAAAGTCCATGGTTCCTTGTACTCCGCTTGGATGCCTTATGATGCTGCGTGATCATCATGGTTCGCTTTCCGGATTGGATGCCGTTGTGATTGGTCGCTCCAACATTGTTGGAAAGCCCATGGCACAGCTGCTGCTTGGAGATAGCTGTAGCGTCACAATTGCGCACAGCCGGACTAAGGACCTTCCCGAGGTCGTTCGTCGGGCTGATATCGTCATCGCGGCCGTCGGTCGGCCCGAAATGGTTCCTGGGGGCTGGATCAAGCCCGGGGCAACAGTCATAGACGTGGGAATCAACAGAGTCGACGCAGGACAGAAGGAGGACGGTTCACCGCGGACGCGTCTCGTCGGAGATGTAGAGTTTGAAAGCGCGAGTGAGGTTGCCGGTGCGATTACACCCGTTCCGGGTGGCGTGGGCCCAATGACCATCGCTTGCTTGCTGGCGAATACGCTCACTGCATGCTGCCGAGCAAATCAGTTGCCGGAACCAGAAGGTCTGACGGCTTGACCTCGCGGTCGTGATCGGCTGCCATGGCGGCACCCACGCGCGCGAGGAGAGACTATGGCAAAGCCCAGAACCTACGCCGGTGATCAGATTGAGATCACCTTTGACATGGCGCGGTGCATCCATGCACGGAACTGTTTTCTGAAACTTCCACAAGTATTCAATCCTGAGCGCCGCCCTTGGGTAGATGCAGACGCTGCATCTGCCGAAGAGATTGCGGCAATGATCCGCACCTGTCCGTCTGGGGCGTTGACTTGGCGCAGGACGGATGATGGGGCCGATGAAGTTCCTCCCGGCATCAACCGCGCCTCGGTCTGCGAGAACGGCCCAAATGCTTTTCACGGCAACCTTGAGGTTGATGGCGTTGCTCTGCAGCGCGCGACCCTGTGCCGGTGTGGACAATCAAAGAACATGCCGTATTGCGACTACTCGCACACGGAGGCCGGTTTTCGGGCCACCGGAGAACCAGAGCCTTCGGGAAAGGACACGCCTGGAGAGGATCCCGTCGAGGTATTGTCTTTGATTCCTCATGAGGATGGTCCGCTGGAAGCGCGGGGGGCGTTGGAAATAACGTCTGGGACAGGGCATAGACTGCATCGAGGGACGCGCGCTTTCTTGTGTCGTTGCGGTCAGTCGAAAAACAAGCCGTTCTGTGACGGGAGTCATAAATCGGCTGGCTTCAAAGCGCCTGGGCCGACGGCCGACTAGCGTTCGAGGGGCAAAATGGTCCCAAGAAGAGTTGCGACGTGTCGCTCGCTTACATCCTGCTCCTCGGCAAAAACGTCTGCAGAGACGACTATCAGGCGACGACCAGGGCGAATGACACGCCCTTCGGCCCGCAGCGACGTTCCTTGCGCTGGCGCCAGCAGGTTAATCTTCATCTCTGCTGTCACGACGTCGGCCGTTTCGTTGATCAACGATAAAGCGGCGTAACCGGCGGCGCTGTCTCCAATCGAAAACGTGAGACCTGCGTGCGCGAAGCCGTGTTGCTGACCAACCGCTTCATCGATTGGAGCGCGAATGACACATCGCCCGGGCTGCAGCGAAATGATCTCGGCTCCAATGGTGCGCATCATTCCTTGTGCAGCAAAGCTTCGCTCGACTTTTCGTCGAATGCTTTGGTCAAGCTCAGGCGTTGGGCTGTCCGCTGTCATCGTATCTTACCTAGATGCCTTCGTGCCATATTCCGGTTCATCTTCTTCCGATGTCGCCGGTAGCGGCACAATATGTATGGGATCGCCGACCAGAGCGGCCCTTGCATGAGGACCGAACTGAGATTGGAGGGCAGGATCAGTCCATCGCAAACCGCCCGTATACGTGCCGTACGACGGTAAGATCAGTCTTCTGGCGTCCCAAATGAAACATCGCCGGGAGACCAATCTTCCGCGGGCCAATATTTCAGCCTTGGGATGGTAATGACCAGAGACTTCCGGCGTCTCTCCGTCTTTTGCGATGTGTCGAAAGTGAAGACCTGATACAGTCGTTTCAGCAAGATGCGAGCCGGAAAATGGCATAGGTCCAGGATCGTGATTGCCTTCGATCCAAATCCAGTTCCTCCCAGCCTGTAGCCTAGAAATCCAGAGACTGTGAACTTCTTCCAGAGCTTCCGCCGCCGAAATGTCATCGAAGCTGTCACCAAGGCAGATGACCGTTCTTGCACCCGTACGCTGTATGTCACCTTCCAGTCGAAGCAGCGTATCTTCAATGTCATATGGGGGGACCAGCGTCCCGTTGCGTCGAGCGATCCGCTCGGATTTTCCAAGATGAAGATCCGAAACGCATAACAACTTTTCATCTGCCCAGAATAGAGCTCCAGAAGGGAGCGGGGTGAGGCGATGTGAGGCGAGTACGATCTGATTGCATGTCTCTGTGTTCATGGTGCGTTCATGCAGCGACGGCTCTTCTTGATCAAGTCTCAATATGGAACGCGCCAAGTTCGGGCGGGAGTGATTGGTGCATTCAATCCAGCAGCATCAATCAGGCGATCAACCTCTTCTGCCAAGAGACGTTCATTTGCGGCACCGTGAATAGGTACACGTCCTGGCTCTAGAAAAAGTGGTGCTGCAAGCGGTGTCACCCTGTCGAGATCGACGTGGTCGATGCGTCCTTCGGTTCGCTCCAGCATCTCTTCGATGCGTCCGAAATCAACAAGACCGCGCAGCGCCTCTTCGCGCGTGATCCGCATCATAAGGTGATCTGGCTCGTATTTGGCCAATGTGTCGTACAGGATGTCAGAGGAGAACGTCGCCTGCCGGCCGGTCTTCTTTGAACCGGTCGTGTTGCGTTCTATGAGGCCCGCTATGGTCGCAGAAGCTTTGAATGTACGTTTCATCACGGCGTTTCCGGCTAGCCAGCGATCGAAGCCAAGACGCAATTCAGCCGGATTTAGTAGTGTTTTTGGGTCCAAAACGCGATCCAAACCCCAGATCAGGACCGCATAATCCGTCGAAACGAAGCCCATTGGGGCGAGGCCCTCTTCTTCCATTCTTTTTGTCAGAAGAAGTCCGAGCGTTTGCATCGCATTACGCCCGGCAAATCCATAGACGCACATTTGTTGGCGGCCGTCATGCGGGAAGGTTTCCACAAGGAGACGATCAACCTCGGGCAGCTTCGAACGTTCGCGCTGGAGGTGCAGCCAAGACGCTGTGTGCTCTGGTAGTTCAGGCCAGTCATCCTGTTTGAATTTTGCCAGGATGCGTCGACTAAGTTGCGTGGATGTCGCGAACTTGGTGCCCATGAACGTTGCGATCTTCGGCGGTTTGTCGGCGCGCCGCGTGACTTCCACTGTCATCTGGTTCAGGCCTTCATATCGAACAACCTGGCCGCCAATCAGAAATGTATCTCCGACTGTCAGGGAGGCTGCGAACCCTTCTTCCACCTCACCGAGTGGTTTGCCTCCAAGCCTGTTCTTCAACCGAACTTTGAGCGTGTCGGTGTCCATAATCGTCCCGAGGTTCATCCTTATACCTCGAGCGGATCGCGGATCGCGAAGGCGCCAGCGCCCATCGCTCTCCTGCTTGAGGCGCTGCCATTTGTCATACGCGCGAAGGGCATAGCCGCCGGTTGCAACAAACTCGAGGCAGTCGTCGAAATCGCGCCTGGTTAAAGCCGCATAGGGGCCAGCGCTTCGGACCTCTTTGTACAACTCGTCCGCAAGAAAGGGACCTGCTGCGGCTGCGATTAGAATGTGCTGACACAAAACATCTCTGGGACCCGGCCCCCGCGGATCTCCATCAAGGTCGTGCTCTTTAACAGCCTGAAGTGCGGCGACACATTCAACGACTTCGAAGCGGTTCGCAGGTACTAGAAGCGCTTTAGAAGGTGCGTTGTACTGGTGGTTGGCGCGCCCAATGCGTTGAACAAGGCGTTTGACGTTCTTGGGCGCACCGACCTGGATGATGAGATCGACATCGCCCCAATCAATCCCAAGGTCGAGCGTCCCTGTGCAAACGATCGCTTTGAGCTCTCCTGCAACCATTGCCGCCTCGACGCGAGCCCGCTGCTCGCGTGCAAGGCTGCCATGATGGATCGCGATTGGGAGCGCGTCGGCGTTCTGAAGCCAAAGCTCATGAAAGAAGATCTCGGCTTGAGCGCGCGTATTGTGAAAAATCAGTGTGGTTCGATGGCGCTTGACCTCTTCCAGAACCCGCTGGATCGCATACTTTCCACCACCTCCAGCCCAAGGGGGACGTTCGGCCACGTTCAACATCTGAATGTCTGGATCAGGTCCTGGATCGGCAAATAGGATGTCAAATTCATCTGGGTGGCAGGCCAGAAATGAGGCGATTCTGTTTGGATCTTCTACCGTAGCAGAAAGTCCCACTCGCCTGAGATTTGGTCGTATCGCTTGGAGGCGGGCCAGGGCGAGCATCAATTGATCGCCCCGCTTTGACTCCGCCAGAGCGTGGATCTCATCGACGATAATCCGCTCCACCCCTTGGAACATTCGGGGAGAGTCGTCGTAGGACAGGAGCAGTGCCAGGCTTTCTGGCGTCGTAAGCAAGATGTGAGGCGGGTCCGCGCGCTGTCGTCGTTTTCTTGTTGCTGGCGTGTCGCCAGTACGGTCCTCGATGCGAATTGGGAGGCCGATTTCCGCGATCGGCGCTCCGAGGTTTCGTCGAATATCGACTGCGAGCGCTTTTAGTGGCGATACGTAGATCGTATGAAGCCCGTGGTGCTCCCCTCGCTCCAACTCGACAAGGCTTGGCAGAAAGCCGGCCAGAGTCTTTCCGCCACCAGTGGGAGCAATTAGGAGCAGCGCTGAGTTTGACGCGTGCTCCAGCATCGAGAGCTGGTGGGGATGAGCGCTCCAGCCTTTCTCATCAAACCAGGTTTTGAAGCGGTAAGGCAGGTCAGCCATGAATAGTTTAGCGCTAAACTAAATGAGCTGCTCGAAGTGTTTTGGCAGCGGGCCCCACGAACGGGGCTCCTTCGTTTGGCCGAATTTATCTGCACGAACCGCAAAGGCAAAGGCCTCGTGCGGCCTTAGCTTGCATTCTCTCAAATCAAAGAAGGCGACATCGCGCTTTAGCGAACGATAGACTCGTCCTTCACGAACATGTTCGCCCAGGCTCGGTCGATCAATTCGGGGCTCATTTGATAGGGAATGCCCTCGAACTCACAGATTGAGATCATTTGGTCGATCAGGAAGATCGGTTGGTAGTTCGCGTAAACGCTGTCGATCTCTGGATACTTGTTCTTCATCAAGTGGACCAAGGTGTCTTCGTTCAGCGGCATTTTCCGCTTCTTGGCCACCATTGCGAAGATCTTTAGATAATCCTGCTGGTTCGGACCATCGATCTTGATCTTGAAGAAGATCCGGCGAAGAGCCGCTTTGTCGAAGATTTCGTTCGGATGGAAATTGGTAGAGAAGATCACAAGCGTGTCGAATGGCACCTCAAACTTCTCACCCGACTGCAGTGCGAGGATGTCCTTGCCTTCTTCAAGCGGCACAATCCAACGGTTGACCAGGGCTTGCGGAGGCTCCTCCTGACGGCCAAGGTCGTCCACGATGAAGATGCCGCCCGTAGATTTCAACTGGAGCGGCGCCTGATAGGTGCGCGCCGTTGGGTTGTAGACCAGGTCCAGCATCGACAACGAGAGTTCGCCGCCTGTGATTACGGTCGGACGTTCGCACAACACGTACCGCGTGTCGTACCTTCCGGACGTGCGGCGTAGCGAATTTGGATCATCGTGATCCTCTTCAGCGGCGGAATGAACGATCGGGTCATAGACTGTGATAACCTGACCAGCGTATTCGATGGCCCGAGGGACGTAGATCTTATCGCCCAAGGCATCGCGGATCCCATTGGAGATGGAAGATTTGCCGTTACCCGGGGGTCCATACATGAGGATCGAACGGCCGGCACCGACGGCGGGCCCAAGGTGATCCATCAACTCGTCTGGCAGGATCAAGTGCCCCATGGCGCTCATCAGTTGATCACGGGTGATCTGAATGTTGCGGATGGACTGACGCTTTACCTGTTCCCGGTAGACGTCCAGCGGGACAGGCATTGCACCATAGTACTCAGATTGCGCAAGTGCGTCGAGCGCACGGCTCTTGCCAGCCTCGGTAAGCTGATAACCCATCTCGCCACCCGAGTTGGCGTGCAGGGTACCGGTCGCCTCAACCAGCTTCTGCGAACGAGCCAGATCGACAAGTTCTTGCGTGACCGAAACAGGAAGGCACACGGCCTTCGCGAGTTCCGTCACCATGTCCATATTCATGCGGAACATCGTTTTTAGAAGGATGTCGCGCATCATCACGATAGGAAGCTGCATTTCCGCCATTCCGCGTGGCGCGGGTGGAGCAACGACGTTTGAGGTCTGCATATTCATCGGGCGGTCCGGTCCTTTGAGGTCGCGTCTTCTGTGCCGCGCCGGACATAGCCTGCGGATTAAACGCAAAGCCCCCGACAACGGCGTTCTTGTCGGGAACGTGCCGCGCTAATGTGGCCAAAAAAGGGAAAGAGAGTGAGATGAGCAGGCCCAATCCCTATATTCTTTCGCTTGTGCTTTTTGTGTTGGCGTTGGCGCCAGCTCTTATCGTGTTCCTGAAGGGAGGGGTGTACTTCACCACCTTGCAAGGTGATACATTTCACGCCCTGGAAATAGGGTTGAGGATGCAGGCAGGCGAGCGGCCGCACCTCGATTTCATGACACCTCTAGGGTGGCTCTCTCTTGCGCCAGTTGTCACTTTCTTGCAGGCGGGAGCGAAGTTTGGTCACGCATTCGTCTACTCGCAGTCTGCCTTCGCTGTGCTGATCGTACCCATGGTTGCATACGCGGCCAGTGGTCGCCTACCTCGCCTCATAGGCTGGGTATTCGCGATTCTAACGATACTCCTTGTGGTTTCTCTGGGCTTTGGAGAGACGGATGGGACTCTAAGCGCGGGTCTCTATTACAACCGTTGGGCTTGGGCCCTGGCATTCATTAGTGTTGTGCTCGCGATATTGCCGGAGAAGGGAGCTCCGCGTCCACATGTTGATGGCCTGATCATTGGCTTGTGTTTGGGGATGGCCGCGCTCATCAAGGCGACTTACTTTGTGGGTCTTGCTCCATCAATCCTGATCATTCTGATACTAAGGCAAGCTTGGGCAGCACTTGGACCCTCGGTTGGCGCAGGTTTGCTGGTTGCCTTGGCGTCGCTGGTCTTGTTCGGTTTTGAGTTCCATCTTGCATACGCTGCGGACCTATTGGCTGTGTCTGAAGCGCCCTTGAGACAGACACCCGGTGAATCGTTGACGGTGCTCCTTTCCTCGCCGATGACCTTCATTCAAACCCTTATAATTCCTGCGGTTTTCTCGTCTTTTCGCAGGCGAGGGCAGGTCGTCGAAGCTTATTCGCTGCTTGCGCTATTCGCGTCGTTTCTCTTCATCACGTGGCAGAACTATGGAAACGAGCCACTTTGGCTCATTCTCCTGGCCGTGGTTCTAGCCACAATGTGGTACGAAGACCGCGGGGTCGGCCCCGCCGCCCTTGGCGCATTTGGCGCGGCCATCCTCGCTTTTCCTGGCGTTTATGTGCACGGTATTTCGAACGTTTCGCATGCGGTGGTTCCAAGAGCCGACTTCGTGCAACTTGTACCAAACGTACCAGCTGCTTCGGACATCTATCTTCCACGGCGCCAAGCGTTTCATACCAGGGTCACCCATGACCTGACGTCGGAAGGCGCGCCTTTTGCCAGCGTGCGGCCCCTTATCGTTCCGAGTGTGGAGGAAGATATTGTATTCGAAGGCAGACGTTTTCGGTTCTGTTCGTTGCAGGGTGGAACGCGGGCCGTTGGCGAAGTGCCGGGGGCCGAGATGCCGCAGGGCGCGCGCGTACAGGTGGCCGATATTTTGTCAATCCTCTGGCTGTACGGACCGTCGGATTGGACGGCTGGAGGTGCCCCGTGGAACTACGGAACCAACCATGGATTTGAGGGCGCCACGCATTTCCTGGTTCCCGTGTGCCCAATATCAGAA
>CAWUIX010000049.1:0-9276 GCA_963922395.1 uncultured Rhodobacterales bacterium
CGGAAACGATCTGGGCTGTAAGCATCGCCCGAAAGTCGCTCGCACCAGTGATTTGAGCAGGACCCGAGAGCACATGGGGTCACGACCATTCAGCGCGATGGTCGTGGCCCAGCGTGGAAGTCTTCTTTGTCCGCAAAGCGGTCATTGGCCCTGCGCTTTCCGCTTCGGTTCAGGTGGCATCGCCCCTCGTTTTGTGCAGCAGAATTCGAGCCGAAGAGAGCTTCAGTTTCGGAGGCGCCAGCCGCAAACAGTGAATGATAGTACATTGAGAATGAATGGATTTCATGGGGCTCTTGGATCGGCCTGGCATCACTCGAAATCAACGCGGTTTGGATTGATGGCCTGCTGGTAGGTGTCGATCGCCTCAATGGGGAAGACGATCTGGAGGGTGGTGAAAGTCAGGCAGTCCCGCCCAACCAAGGCAGCGACGAGTTCAAGACCAAGCACTACAAGCAGAAGTGGCATGGTGGCGAGTGCTCTAGCCATGAAGAAGCCGACCCACATCCAAACGTAGTCCATCACCGCGTTCAGAACGCTGTCGCCAATGTATCCCTGATAGACGGTGACGTCTCGGAACTGGTCCAGTACCCAGTCTGTGTGTTCGACGATCTCCCATGCCACTCCGGTGAAGATGGCGATGCCCAGAAGCGCCGAATAGGAGACTCTTCCGGATGTTGCACGCCCGATCAGTATGATCATCATCCCGTGGATCACGTGGGAAAGAGAGTACCAATCGGCGATGTGCTGTGAGTTGCCGGAAGACCAGATATGACCTTCCCAGAGGCTCACGTATCCGCAGGTGCAGATTAAGGGCTGATCCCACGCCCAGAGGGTGAAGCCGATAAGAGGCGCCCCAAACAAAGCCAGGAGATAAAGAGCTCTTTCCAGTGATCTTCACCCTTGGTGGACGGATATCGGCAATCTAGAGGCGCAGCCAATGTGCGGCAAGATTTGCGCCTTTGCATCTACTGCAGATTTGAGCGCCGAAGATAATAAAAGCTGACTATATCAGTCGAATGTCTGCTCTGAGACCGGATACCATTGAGCATCCATTCGGGTAGAGGTTCGGATAAACCATTGGCACGGTAGGTATTGGTTTATCTAGCGGGGTCTCAGAAATTGGAGCTCGGAGGTTGGAAAAGTTGACAGTGCATCGGGCGAAAGTAGTGGCCATTGGCCTACATATCGTACTGGCACCTCTCGTCGCGACAGCCGATCCGCGGGAACCGAATGCGCTCGAGCTGGCTTACACGGCAATGGTACTTGATGGCGGCTCCCATGAACTTTGTGAGCGAATATCGCATGATGCAGTGTCCCGGTTTCTGTTCAACAGCCCTGGCACGCAAATCTACCGTGAACGGTCACGGTGTTTTCTCTATGCGGCGGTCAACACGTTCAACTCGTACCTTTGTCAGTTTGTAGTCGATTCATCGGGATGGTTTCACGATGGCAGCTACTTCAGCCACAAAAACTGCGAGGTGCTCGTAGAGGCAGGGACCGCCTTCAATTTCTCTTTGTCGTTCGATCGAAGGCTCGTTCTGACGGAGATGGGCTACTCGGTTGCGGAGATAGCGGAGACGTACCCCCGAGACCTCGAAGAGGTTGCATTGCAGCGCTTCTACCTGGATGCCGTTGGCGGCGACAGGGACTTCCAAAAACGGCTCTCTCGCTTGCCAGATTTCTCCAGTGGCGAACCATGAGCGTCCCGGCCTTCTTGCTCTTGATATTCGGCTGCTTTGCGGCTCTTGGATTTATGCTGGTGCGGCTGGAGTACTGGAGGGTCTACTGGTGCTGTCGGTTGGTATCATCGCTCTACTTGCCGCCTCCGTTGCCATAACTTGGCGACCATCAAGTGATGACCCCATTCCTGCGCTTATGATCTTGGTGATTGGTGTTTATGGGAGCATTGCAGGGGGCGTCGGCATACTGATTGGTCTTATGGCTTCAAAAGCAATCGGATCGAGAAGAGATACGTCTTGAGATCCGGATTCAGTTGGCCACTTCCCCCCTGAACGAACACGCAGCTGCGATTTCAGCAACTGCAACCGAACCTAGAACAATGTGCTGAACGGCTGCCTTGTCCGCAAAGCCGCCGCTTTAGCAAAACGTTACGAACTCCCACTCGTGCTCTCACACCACATCCCCCGCCCGCTGTAACTTCACCGGCTCCGTCCGCGTGAGCAGGATCAGATGCGCCATAAAGGGTTTCGCTGCATCCTCGCTCAGCGCCGCCGCATAAGGCCGCCGGGCCAGACCCGATTTCGGTAATTTGGCGCGAGCATCATTCGTTGCTCGTCTTGTTGAACGGGCGACTTGACGCCGGTCAAGGTTCACACGACCATTCCATGCCACTCTTCAATCGCATGCGAGGAGGGGGCGAATGGACGACCTTATAAGGCTCGGGCGTGAATTCGTTGACGCCATGAAACACGGCCGCGGTATTTCTCACGTGGATGAGATCTACGCCGAGAATGCGGAATCTGTTGAGGCCGTCGTGCCTCCGGGGCGGCTGGAAAGGATCGCCAAGGGTCGAGGTGCCATTCGGGCAAAGCGTGAAGACTGGGCCGCCACACACGATATTCACGAACTTGAGGCCGATGGGCCCTATGTGCACCCGCCGAACCGCTTCTCCGTTCGCTTCCGGGCCGAAGTGACGCACACGGCCTCGGGTCGCCGGATGTCCCTTTGCGAAATCGCGATCTACACTGTCGAAGGGGACAAGATCGTTCGCGAAGAGTTCTTCATGCTTCCGAGATAAGATTTTCTTCTGAAGAACTTGGCTATTAAGCGGAAGCATCCATCAGGGCAGAGCAAACCGTAGGATCAAGGAGTAAGGAATGTCGTCGGCGCATCTCGAAGCCATGTTAGACCTCACCCAATCACGGGCCGAGGCGTATCTGCACCTTGCCAAAGGTATGGTCATGAACGAATTCGGACCTGCCGCCGAACACACCCACAACGAGGTGACCGTTGCTCTTGCCAGCGCGATGATGCAGCACGAGGGCGCCCAGATCGTCGCTGACGCACTTCGCGCCAAAGAGGATTGAACAACCTCTCAGCCAGCGAAGCTGGAACCAAGCTTGACTGGCCCAACGACTACTTCGTCCGCAGGGTGGCCGCTTGGCTTGACCGACTCCGTACTCGCGTCCGAGCTCACTGTAAGTGCTTAGCTAACCTGGCTAATTGTAAGGTGACCCGCGGCAGACGGGTCTACCAGGTAAGCCAGCGAAGCACGAACGGGTTGCCTCGCCGCACAAAGACCCGACGCATTTCGTCGCCGAGCAGAATGGCGAGCGCAAACGGAACCGACAACAGGAGATGCCATGCCTCGAGTGGCGCAGTTCCAAAGAACGTATTGAAGGCTGGCGCATAGCTCACGCAGGCCAAAAACAGAAGCTCGAATGCGATCCCAAAAAGGACAAGCTGGTTCGACCAAACACCTACAGTGAACACACTCTGCGTCCTGGTCCGGCAGATGATCACATCGGCAACCTGGCAAATGATAATGGAGGCAAAAAACCCAGTGATCGCCATTCGATAGAGCGGATCGGAATTGGCCAGCTCTTGGCCCCATTCCCAGCCGCCGCTGTAGAGGATCACGAAATAAGTGAAAAACCCGGCAGCCGCCTGGATCATGCCGACGATTCCATAGCTCATCAGCAGCAAGTTCCGGCTGAGGAGCCGCTCACCACGTGGCCGCGGTTTGCGCTTCATCACATCGGTTTCAGGCCGTTCTGCACCCAATCCAAGCGCCGGTAGAATATCCGTCACCAGATCGATCGACAGGATCAAAATCACCGTAAGCGGCAGCGGGATATCCAGGAGCACGAATGCGATGAACGGGAGTATCTCGGGGATGTTCGAAGTGAGGATATAGGCAATGAACTTCTTGATATTGTCGAAAATCGTCCGCCCCTCTTCGACGGCAGCAACGATGGTGGCGAAATTGTCGTCCATAAGCACCATGTTGCTGGCTTCCTTGGCCACATCCGTGCCCATAAGGCCCATTGCGACGCCCATATCCGCGTACTTCAGTGCAGGTGCATCGTTGACCCCGTCGCCGGTGACAGTCACGATCTCATCGTTGGCCTGCAGCGCCTGAACCACCTGCATTTTCTGGGCTGGCGCGATACGTGCGAAGAGAATTTCAGGCTCATCTTGAAGCAGGATTTTTACCTCGGCGTCGCTCATTGCCGACAGCTCATCTCCCTGCACGACACGCCCGTGCGGGCCCATCAAGCCAATGTGGTGCGCGATTGTCTTGGCCGTGAGACCGTAGTCGCCGGTTAACATGATCACACGAATTCCTGCCGAGCGGCACCGCGCCAGCGCGTCGGGCACTTCAGGGCGCGGCGGGTCGATCATGCCGGTGAGCCCGAGAAACACGTAGCCTTCTTCGGGCAGCTCGTCCCTATGGCAGTCGCGTATGGCGAACGCCAACCCCCGTTCGCCGCGTCCAGCAAGGTCTCTATACTCCTGGATCACAACAGCGCGACGCTCCTGCGTCAACGGGAAGTCATGGCCGTCCAGCGCAATGCGGTCGCACATCCCAAGCACGACTTCCGGGGCGCCCTTTAGATAAGCCTTTGGTCCATCACCGGGGTCGGCGACAACAATCATTCGCTTTGTCGTTGAGTTGAAGGGCTGCTCGGCGATCTCCTCGACGCCCACCGTCGCTTCGACATCCAAATGGTCGCGCGCGTAGAGCAGCAGAGCGCCCTCGGTCGCATCGCCAGCAAAGCCTCCGTCGTCAGTTAAATAGGCATTGTTGCAGATGCGCATGACTGCGAGCAGCCGATCTAGGGCTGGGGCGCCCTCGATCAGCTTGTCCTCGACATGATACTCCTGCCCTCCAACGACAACGGTGTTCACACCGAGCCGGTTTTGGGTCAGCGTTCCCGTCTTGTCGGTGCAGATGACTGTGGTTGAACCCAGTGTTTCGACACTCTCTAGGTTCTTTATCAAAGCGTTCTTCTGGGCCATGCGCCGACTTGCCATCGTTAGGCTGAGCGTCACGGTAGGCAAAAGGCCTTCAGGCACATTCGCCACGATGATCCCGATCGCGAAGATCAGGCTACTGATCACTCCGTTCCCAATGGCGACCGAAACGGCAAAGAAGCTGACGCCAAGAATGATCGCAATGAAGCTGATGACCTTGATGAAGTATTCCAGCTCTCGGTGAATTGGCGTTTCGGTCGCCTTGGTCGATTTGGTCAACTCGACAATGCTGCCAATCTGGGTGTTCATGCCTGTCTCGCAAAGAACTACCCGAGCTTCACCATTCTGGACCAGTGACCCCGAAAAGACCATGTTTGGGCTGTCCAGGATGTTCTCAGCGATCTTACCTTCGTCGAGCAGTTGCGGCTCGCTCTCTCCTGTAAGCGAGGAGTTGTCGACCTTCAGTTCCTTCGCCACGATGAGTCGACCGTCCGCAGGGACTCTGTCGCCCTCATTCAGAACGATTACGTCGCCGGGTACGAGCTCGGCCACCGGTACTTCGCGGGGTGTACCGTCGCGGATTGCGGTGATCATTGAGGGCAGCATCTTTTTGAAGCTGTCCATGATCCGTTCACTTTGGTGTTCCTGGAAATATGTAAAAGCGGCGTTGAGCAGGACTACCGCCAATAGCGCAATGGCGATGTAGAGGTTGCCCTGTCCTGGGTCCATGCGCTCCGCAGTCATTGCGAGCGCGCCGCCAACAATTAGAAGAAGGGCGAAGAAGTTCTTGAACTGCATCAGGAATTTGATGATCTCAGGCGTCTTTTTGCCGACTTTGAGCTCGTTGGGACCATTCTTCTCAAGACGCGCCGCAGCCTCGGAATCTGCTATCCCGTCGGGCGTGCTGCCCAGTTCATCGAGGACGTCTGTAAGTGATCTTGTGTGGTAGCCCGCCATGCGTCCAACCCAATCCTATTTGCCGCTCCGTCACGGGAGTATCGAGAGAATTATCTGTGAACGGCTCTTTCTCCGAGACTTCGCCAGGAGCGTTCAGGTGAGGTAGTCATGCGATCCCCGCCAACTGCGCTCCATGACACCGATCAAGGAACGCCTAGAATAGAACCAATGGCGAAAAGTCCGCGTTCCGGTTGCTCAGATACTACGGCTTCAACGGCCACTGAGTTTGGGCGCGGACATTCATGGTGGTCAAAGTTCCTGCATCTTGCGTCGCCGCCTTCGACGATCCTAGTCTCGGGCGATGGTACGCGACTATTCCGCCTTTCTGCCCGGAGCGCTAACGCCGCCCGCCGAACGGGCGCCCACCGCTCTGGAGCGGCTGGGCTGGGGTCCGGTCTTCGCCCAGCAAATCGACGCCGACACGATGACCCAGACACCGCCCGTTCGCGTTACAGCCGTGCATCGCAGTGGCCTGCAGGTGACTGGCGATGGGGTCGAGCAGACGATCCCACCCGGGCCTGAGGCCACGGTGGGCGACTGGCTGCTCTTCGACCGCGCGCGTCCGCGATCGAGCCGCGTCCTGAAACGCCAGAGCCTGATCAAGCGGCGCGCCCCAGGCACGGGCCGTGAGGCTCAGCTGATTGCGGCCAACATTGACACGGTCTTCGTTGTGACCTCCTGCAACCAGGATTTCAATATTGCGCGCCTGGAACGCTATGTTGCTCTGGCATTCGAGGCCGCGATCGAGCCTGTGGTCATCCTGACCAAGACCGACCTAGTCGACGACCCCGCGCATTTTATTGAAGCAGCGCGGGCCTTATCGGAGCGGGTGCCGGTCGTTTCGCTGGATGCCCGCGGTGCGGAACCGGCGCTGACGCTCGCAGACTGGTGCAAGCCCGGAAGGACCGTTGCTTTCCTCGGATCTTCTGGCGTCGGCAAGTCCACACTAACCAACGCGCTCCTTCGCGTTCCAGCCATCGCCACGCAAGGCATCCGCGAAGACGACGCAAAGGGCCGACACACAACGACCGCGCGGGAATTGCATGTGACCCCAGGTGGCTGCCTCGTCCTCGACACGCCCGGCATGCGCGAATTGCAGCTGACGGATGCCGCCGCCGGCATTGCAGACGTGTTTGAAGACATAGAAACGCTCGCCGCTCAATGCCGATTTAAGGACTGCCAACACGAGACCGAGCCCAGCTGCGCCGTCCAGGCGGCGATAGCTGAGGGACATCTTGACCCCGCACGCTTTGCCCGCTGGCGCAAGCTTCAGGCTGAAGACGCTTTCAACTCGGCGAGCCTTGCCGAGCGTCGCGAAAAGGATCGCGCTTTTGGCAAATTGGTGCGTAACGCAATGAACGCGAAATCAAATAGAAAACGCTAGGCCCTTCTGACCCGTCGGGTTCGCTTTCATATCATTAGGCGGGCTCAAGGGCAGTGGCTTGGTCTTGCGACGGTGATCTATCATGGATTTGCAGCATCAAGGTTTGAAAGGACGCTATGTCCGAATAGCCGTCCTCTGTCCGTATCGATCAGCTGTCTACTCTGAGCCCAAGCTCAAATGCACAGCGCCTCGTTGCGTGAGGCGCTTCAAGGGCAACTCGAAGCTTCTTCTGTGGTGCGCTAGAGGATACTCTGACCTAACCTGGCTACGTCTTGTTCGCCCTCAGTACCTGGATCAACGATCCTACATCATGCTGTCCAATCCCGCGATCTATGGCGTTGCCGAAGAACTGTCGAATAAACCCGGAGATATCCTGACCGTATCCAGTTTCCCCCTGGAACTCGAGCATCAGATCGAGAATCTGTGCCCACCCCTCGATTGGCGCGTCCGAGGACTCAAGGCCGCCTTTCTCGATTTTGCCTATGCTCTCGACAAGGACTTCTGCGTCGTAAACCGCATTCTTCGGTAGGTCTTTTAGCAGCTCCTGGAATGGAATACCCGCTGCCTCACAAATGGCTGCTCCATTTACGACGCCTATCGTCAAGCCGAGCGTGGTAGACAAGATCGCTAGGTTCAGCGCAGACGATTTTGCGGGATCAGTTCCCAGATACTTGATCTGCGGCGTGTACAACTTGAGTAAGAATTCAGCGGCTTCATAAGCGTTTCTGTCGCCAGCCAGGAAGAGTGGAAACTCATCACGACCGATCTGGTCAACATATGCCACAATCTCGCCGTCCAGATAGGAGACCCCTATTCGCCTTGCCCGTTCATAGGATGCGCGAGACAGTGCCGGCGAGCCGCTGGAAAGCTGGATTAAAATTCGACCTTCCAGTGCGGCCGTGCAGTCGGCCTGACCAAGGATCGAATCTGCCGTTTCATAATCGCTGACGCAAACGACGGTCATGGTACTGGCCGAAATTGCTTCAGCCGGCGTTGATGCGACGGTTACTCTTTTTTCAACTAGCGGGAGCGCCTTTTCCTTTGTGCGGTTCCAAACAACAATCTCCAGACCGGATTTCGCCGCTGTATCGGCCAGGGCGAACCCCATGGATCCCAATCCTATGAAGGAAGCATCTGCCATCTCAAAGTCCTCAAAAATTGCATGAGGCGACAAAGATAGCATAACGCGAAATGGAGCGCCCTCCGTGCTTGGGAATGAAAGAGCATGCAATCAACCGACCGCTATCACCAAAGACCGATGCTTGAAGTGGCAACACGCATGCCCGATTTCGGCTCTCACGGTTAGGAGAACGTGACCGGTATATCTGCATTGCAGACGTTTGATCCCGCGAGGAGGGCGTAAGCCTGACCTGGCCTCTAGGACATCGGCTGAGAGTCCAATTCGGTTGAAAGTGGCTTTTCGGACCAATGCACGTGAGCTAGCCTGCCTTCGAACTTGAGGTACGTTTGAATGAGCCTGGAGGAGTTCGAACTAACCACTGATCGCTTGCTTCTGCGACCCCTTGTGGAGGAGGATCGCCAAAACCTCAGAGCTGCGATCTTCGCACACCCGGACGTGGTGCGAACTCTCATGGGTGATGCGTCCAGCCTAGTGGGGCAGGAGTATCTCGTAGACGTCTGGTACGAGGAATACTCGAACACTTGGAGTGATCTGCGATATGGACTATGGGGTGTCTACAGTAGAGATCATCTCATTGACCCTCTTCCCGCTGGTCTCTTGGGCATCGTTTGGCTTGAGAACACTAGCAAGAGTTCAACCGGCACGGTTGATATAGGCTACGCAGTCTCTCCAGTTGTCTGGGGAATGGGGATAGCTTCTGAGGCGGCGAAGCGGGTGATAGACTATGCTTTCAACGAGATTGGTGTAACAGCCGTCGAAGCTTTGATCTTTGGCAACATCAACCCAGGCTCCGTGAAGCTCATTGAGAAACTCGGTGGGCGATTTCTTGGAAAGAAGCGGTTCGAGGAATACGGTG